>NZ_JBIKJI010000118.1:0-6837 GCF_044361065.1 Flavobacterium sp. | reverse complement strand
CATGTCCAATCGAAACCTCTAATAAATTTGGAATATTGTCTTTAAAAAATTTAATGTTATCTAAACTCAAGTCGTGTCCAGCATTAATGCCTAAATTTAATTCATTTGCTCTAATAGCAGCTTTCATAAATGGCTCAATTGCTGATTGATTTCCTAAACTGTATTGATGAGCAAAACTTTCTGTATATAATTCAATTCTATCTGTACCCGTTTTTTTAGCGCCTTCTACCATACTTTCATTCGCATCTACAAAAATAGACGTTCTAATTCCATTACGTTGAAATTCTTGGATGACTTCAGTAAGATAATCTTGATGTTTTATCGTGTCCCAACCTGCATTAGAAGTAATTGCCCCAATAGCATCGGGAACTAAAGTTACCTGATCGGGTTTACATTCTAAAACTAAATCAATAAAATTATGTTGCGGATTACCTTCTATATTATATTCTGTGTAGACAACATTTTTTAAATCTCTTGCATCTTGATAGGTAATATGTCGTTCATCTGGCCGTGGATGAATGGTAATTCCATTCGCTCCAAATTTTTGAATATCTTTAGCCACTTGCAACAAATCAGGAACATTACCACCTCGTGCATTTCTTAAGGTTGCAATTTTATTAATATTAACCGATAACTTTGTCATAATTGAATTAAATTTGTACAAAATTACAAACAAAAATAGACTAATTTGTATTTTTTACTTAATTTGCAATAGTTTTGAACTTAGATACATGAATAAAATTACAGATTTTATAAACAATCAATATAAAGCTTTACAAGTTAGTGCTACTATTGCTGATGCCTCAGATTTATTCTTGGATGTAAATTATTCTCATTTTCCAATTTTAGAACAAAATGTTTTTTTAGGATCAATAGCAAAAGAAGATGCAGATATTTTTTTAAGTACAGATAGCATAGATGTCCATAAATATAATTTAACTCGTTTTTATGTTCGAAACGATATGAATTGGTTTGATGTTTTAGAAGAATTTTCAAAAAATCACACCAATCTTTTACCTGTTTTAGACGATAAAAATAATTATTTAGGTTTTTATGAACTTGACGATGTGCTTCACTTTTTTAACGAAACCACATTTGTAAAAGAAGACGGAGGCACCATTGTTATTGAAAAAGAAACTGCTGATTTTACGTTTAGTCAAATTTGTCAAATTGTAGAAAGTAACAATGCTAAAATATTAGGCGTTTTTATCTCAAATAATTCAGCAACAAAAACTGAAATAACATTAAAAATTTCGCAAAGTAATTTTAACGAAATTATACAGACATTTAGAAGGTATAATTATACTATTTTATCTGAACACCAAGAAGATGCTTATCTTGCTGATTTAAAAGATCGCTCGGATTATTTAAACAAATACTTAAATATATAAAAATTCACAAATGAAAATAGCTGTATTTGGTCAATATTATCAAAACAATACCCATTCTATAGTAGAAAAAGTAGTGGCTTTTTTAGAGCAGAATAATATTGAAATTTGTTTTTATAAAATTTTTTACGACAAATTAATTGAAAATGAGGTGTCGTTATCCGAATATAGCACATTTGATTCTCACGAATGTTTGAAAGATAATTTTGATTATTTAATAAGTATTGGTGGCGATGGAACTATTTTACGAGCTGCCACTTTTGTAAGAAACTACAATCTACCAATTATAGGAATTAACGCAGGAAGATTGGGGTTTTTAGCAACTATTCAGGAAGAAAATATCGAAAAACTTTTAACACGTGTGGTGGCAAATGATTTTTCTATTTCGAAAAGAACTTTAGTTAGTTTACATGCACATCCTGAAAATATTGATTTAGAAGACATTAATTTTGCATTAAACGAAATTACGGTTTCCCGAAAAGATACAACTTCAATGATTACAATTGAAACATATATAAATAATGAATATCTAAATTCGTATTGGGCAGACGGATTAATTATTTCAACACCCACAGGGTCAACAGGGTATTCGCTTAGTTGTGGCGGACCTGTAATTATGCCTACATCAAATTGTTTTGTAATTACACCTATTGCACCACATAATTTAACCGCTAGACCTTTAATTATTCCTGACGATTCTGAATTAACTTTAAAAATAAAAGGAAGAGAAGAACAATATTTGGTTTCTTTAGATTCGAGAATCACCTCTGTTTCAAACGAGACTACTTTAACTGTTAAAAAATCAGATTTTTATATTTCAATTATAGAATTTCCAGAAGAAGGTTTCTTAAGAACCATCCGCAAAAAACTACTTTGGGGAGAAGACAAAAGGAATTAACACACGATTTTTCATTTTTTTGCGTTATAAAATCAAGTTAATCATCAAAAAAACTTGGTTTAAGATGGTTAGTACATCAATATTATTATATTTGCAAACTATTAAAAAAATGAAAAGATTTTTATTAAATATTATAGGCGTATTATTCTGCATCACTTCGTTCGGACAAATTCACGAATTAGGCGTTTTTGTTGGTGGGAGTAATTATATTGGAGACGTAGGAAATTCACATTATTTGTCGCCAGATGATATGGCGTTTGGGGTTTTATACAAATGGAATAAAAGTACAAGACATTCTTGGCGCTTTTCATATAAAATGGCATCGATTACAGCAAAAGATATTGAAAGTAGCGCCCCTAATAGAAAATATCGCGGTTTTGATATAAAAAATAATATTAAAGAACTATCTGCAGGTTTAGAATTTAATTTTTTAGATTTCGATTTGCATCAGTCTGATTATGTATTTACACCCTATGTATATTCAGGAATTTCAGCATTTGTTTATGATGAAATTTTTATAATTGATAAGGAAAGTAAAACGGATTATCAAGATTATTCATTTGCGATACCTATGATTGTTGGAATAAAATCTAAACTATCTAATAATTTAGTAATTGGATTAGAAACAGGAGCCAGATATACATTTACAGATAATATAGACGGAAGTAATCCAAAAAATAAAAATTTGGAAGAATTAAAATTTGGTAATTTAAACAATAAAGATTGGTATATTTTTACTGGGTTTACGCTTACTTACACTTTTGGAAAAAACCCGTGTTTTTGTGCACACGAATAGAATGGAAAAAGAAATAGATAAAAATAATTTACCAAAACATTTAGCCATCATTATGGATGGCAATGGGCGTTGGGCAAAAAAACAAGGAATGCTTCGCGTATTTGGTCACGAAAAAGGAACCAAATCTGTGAAACAAACTGTTGAAAATTGTACCAAGTTAGGTATTGAATTTTTAACACTTTATGCTTTTTCAACAGAAAATTGGAACCGACCGAAAATAGAAGTCGACACGCTAATGAAATTATTAGTTAGTGCCTTAAAAAAAGAATTAAAAACATTACAAAGCAATAATATCAAGCTTAATGCGATTGGGAATTTAGACAGTTTGCCTTCGGGTGTAAGAAAAGAATTAATAGAAGTTATTGAAAATACCCAAACAAATAGTAGAATGACATTAACGCTAGCATTAAGTTATGGTGCAAGAGATGAAATCATAAATGCTGTTAAAATAATTTCTGAAAAAGTTAAAAATAATATAATTTCGGTAGATGCTATTGAAGAATCAATTATAAATCAGCATCTTTACACGCAGAATATGCCAGATGTTGACTTAGTGATAAGAACAAGTGGCGAACACAGGATTAGTAATTTCCTTTTATGGCAAATTGCTTATGCTGAATTTTATTTTACAGACGTGCTTTGGCCAGACTTCAATGAAGAAGAACTGCATAAGGCATTATTAAGTTATCAAAAAAGAGAAAGAAGATTTGGAAAAACAAGCGAACAAATTAGATAAATTGAAAATGTTTAAAAACAGAATATTATTTTTATTTACCCTATTATTTATAGGAAATACAATAAATGCACAAGAAACAGCCTTAGAAAAAGGAAAAGAGTATACGCTTTCTGGTATAGAAGTAACCGGAAAAGTTTCTTTTAACGAACAAACAATTATAACATTTACTGGACTTGAAATTGGTAGTAAAATTAGAATTCCAGGAGATGAAATTAGTTTAGCCATTACAAAACTCTGGAAATTAGGACTTTTTAATGACGTAAACTTTTATGTTAAAAAAATTGAAGGAGAAACTATTTTACTTGAATTAGAATTATACGAATTACCAAAACTGAATGATATAAAAATTAAAGGCGTAAAAAAAGGTAAAAGAGAAGATATAGTAAAGGAAACTGAACTAAATAAAGGTAGAGTTGTAAATGATAACTTAATTACAAATACCAAAAACTACATTGAAAATAAGTATAAAAAAGACGGATATTTTAACACAAAAGTCACTATAAATACATTAGCTGATTCTACAAACACTAAAGTAGATATGGTGGTTTTTATTGATAGAGGACAAAAAGTTAAAATTAGCGCTATTAATTTTGTTGGAAATGAACAATTAGTTGATAAAAAACTAAAAAAATCATTTAAAAACACCAAAGAAAAAAAGATTTATAGAGTTTTTAAAGCTTCGAAATTTGTTAAAGACAAGTACAAAGAAGACCTTGGAACCCTAGTATCAAAATATAAAGAAAAAGGGTACAGAGATGCTAGAGTAGTTAATGAAAGTGTTATTTATAACAAAGAAACTAACAAAATAAATATTGATATTAATATTGAAGAAGGAAAAAAATATTACTTTGGTGATATTCGATTTTTAGGAAACACGGTGTATTCAGATCAGGCATTAAATTCAATTCTGGGAATCAAAAGAGGCGAAATTTATAATGGTGTTTTGTTAGAAAAAAGAATTGCCGATACTTCTTCACCAGATGCAGAAGATGTTACAAATTTATATCAAAATAATGGCTATTTATGGTCAAACATCAATCCTGTAGAAGTAAAAACAGAAAACGATACTATTGATTTTGATATTAGAATTACTGAAGGTCCAATTGCATATTTTAATAATGTCACGGTTAAAGGAAACGACAAAACCAACGACAAAGTAATTTATAGAGAACTAAGAACCAGACCGGGTGAAAAATGGAATAAAGATTTGGTTATTCGTTCTGTTCGTGAATTAGGACAATTGGGTTTCTTTGATGCGGAAGCCATTCGTCCAGAGCCTGTAAATATGGATCCAGCTGCTGGAACTGTAGATTTAGATTGGACTCTAGTAGAAAAAGGTTCAAGTCAAGTAGAATTACAAGGAGGTTACGGTGCTGGAGGATTCATAGGAACTTTAGGATTATCGTTTAATAATTTTTCTTTAAAAAATATTTTCAATAAAAAAGCCTATCAACCTTTACCAATGGGTGATGGTCAAAAAATGTCATTACGTTTGCAAGCCAGTCAAGGTTTCCAGGTATATAGCTTGTCATTTACTGAACCTTGGTTGGGTGGCAAAAAACCAATTAGTTTCTTTACATCCATTTCACACAGTAAACAATTTTTATTTGATTTTAGATCTAGAGATGTAACCAGAGATAAAAGTTTTAATATCTCTACATTAACTGTTGGTTACGGAAAAAGATTAAAAGTTCCAGATGATTATTTTAGTATATCTAATTCCGTTTCTTTTTCTTATTATGATTTAAATAATTATAATACCGGCTTATTTACTTTTGGAAATGGCGCTTCAAGAAACTTATCATTTAGTTCTACATTAACACGAGATAGTAGAGGCTTAGATCCGATTTTCCCAGATAGAGGATCAACCTTCTCTGTTTCTACAAAATTTTCACTACCTTATTCTTTATTTAACGGTATAGATTATGCCAATTTAGAAAACAAAGAAGAATATAAATTAAGAAACAATACTGTTTTTCCAATTGATGCAAACGGAAACGTCTTACCAGTTTATGTTAATGAAACTGGAGGTAATACACTTAATTATACAGAAGCGGTTGCAGATCAAAGTTTAGTAGATCAAGAACGATTTAAATGGTTAGAATTTTACAAAGTGAAATTTAGTGGTGATTGGTATACTAAAATATACAAAAAATTCGTTGTCCGTACAAGAGCCGAATTTGGTTTCCTAGGTGCATACAATTCAGATAGAGGTGTAGTGCCTTTTGAAAGATTCTTTGTAGGTGGAGATGGTTTAGCAAATTTTGCATTAGACGGAAGAGAAGTAATTCAATTACGTGGATATCCAAACAATTCACTATCTTCGCAAAACGGAGGAACGGTGTATAATAAATATTCTATGGAATTAAGATACCCAATAACTATGAAGCAATCGGCAAAAATATATGCTATGAGTTTTCTAGAAGCGGGTGCTGCCTTTGATAATTTTAAAACATTTGATCCCTTTAAAGTACAACGTGCTGCAGGTATAGGATTAAGAGTATTTATGCCAGCTTTCGGATTATTAGGTATTGATTTTGCTCACGGTTTCGACCCAATTCCTGGTGATACTATAAAAAGTGGTTGGCAAACACACTTTATTATTGGACAACAATTTTAAGTTTTGGCACGATAGTTGAATTTAACATTTACATTTATGAAAAAATATTTTGTTTTACTTTTTAGTTTTGTTTTATTTGCAGTACAAGCGCAAAAAACAACGAAAATTGGTTACATAGATATGGATTATATTTTGGAAAAAGTTCCAGAATATGCCGAAGCTAAAAATCAATTGGAACAAAAAGCAGCTACTTGGAAACAAGAAATTGAAACCAAAAAAAATGAAATAAATAAATTAAAAAATGCTTTAGCTTCTGAAAAAGTACTTTTAACAAAAGAATTAATAAACGATAAAGAAGAAGAGATAAACGTTCTTGAAAAAGAAATGCTTGACTATCAGCAAAAACGCTTTGGACCACAAGGCGACTTAATGATTCAAAAATCGGCATTAGTAAAACCT
>NZ_JBIKJI010000117.1:0-6855 GCF_044361065.1 Flavobacterium sp. | reverse complement strand
TGAGAGTGGCTTAATAAATGCCATTTCGCCATCTGGTGCAAAAGGTGTTTGGCAATTTATGCCCGGAACTGCTAAGGAAAGTAAATTAGAAGTAACAGAACAAGTAGACGAACGCTATCACATTGAAAAATCTACGCAAGCTGCTTGTGAATACTTAATTAAAGCCAAAAACAAATTCGGAAATTGGACAGTAGCTGCCGCATCATACAATGGTGGTATGACGGGATTACAAAATCACATTAATTTTCAACAAACTTCAGATTATTATAATTTATGGCTTACCGAAGAAACTTCGCGTTATGTATTTAGAATTTTAGCTTTGAAAGAAATTATGAAAAATCAAGAAAAATATGGCTATCTAATTCCAAAAGAAGCTTTATATCCAAAAATTAGCACAAAAAAAATAATGGTTGACTCTACTATCACAAATTTGTCTACATTTGCTATAAGTCAGGGGATTAACTATAAAATTTTAAAAACACATAACCAATGGTTGCGTGATAAAAAATTAGACAATCCGACAAAAAAAGTTTACGAAATTGAAATTCCATTAGAAGGATATAATAAATAAAATGAAAAGTAAAATGACCTTACAAATAATATTGTCTTTAATTCTTATCGGGATTTTAGCAGGTGTCCTAAGCGGATTAGTTGGCGTTGGTGGCGGCATAATTATGGTGCCTTTATTAGTGCTGTTTTTCGGATTTAATCAGCACCAAGCACAAGGTACAAGTCTGGCCGTATTAGCAGTTCCAGTAACCGCAGTAGCTGTTTTTACGTATTATAAAGAAGGTCAGATTAATATAAAATACGCTGCTATAATTGCTGCTTTTTTTGTTATTGGAAGTATATTTGGAAGCAAACTTGCCTTGACATTAGATCAAAAAATGTTGAAGAAAATTTTTGCTGTAGTGTTATTAGTTATTGCAGGAAAAATGCTTTTGGATAAATAATTTAATTGCCTTGAAAAGAAAAAAAATTGTAATTTCAGGTATTAACATGGTTGAAGGTGGTATTTTCACTATCCTTCATAATGCGTTACATGAACTTTCTAATTTTGTTAAGAATGAAGAAGTTGAAGTTATCGCTTTGGTTCATGATGCCTCGAAATTTGAATTTTCAAATATTACTATTATTGAAATACCACGTTCAAAAAAATCTTGGTGGTATCGTTTATATTACGAATATTTTTATTTTAAAAAACTATCAAAACAAGTACAACCTGACATTTGGTTTTCGCTTCATGATACTACACCCAATGTAGTAGCAAAAAAACAATTTGTGTATTGCCATCACCCTACAACACTTTTTAAACCCAACTGGAAAGATTGGAAATTTGATTATAAGATTGGTGTTTTTTCCGTTTTATATGATTTTCTATTTAAAATAAATATTTCTAAAAATCATACGGTTTTTGTACAACAACATTGGATAAAAAATATTTTCGAAAAACGATTTAACATCACAAATATAAAAGTTGCCATTCCAGATTATATAGAAGAAATTTCGACTATTTTTTTTCCATTTGAGCCAAATAAAATTCACTTTTTTTATCCAAGTTTTCCAAGAAGCTACAAAAACCATGAAGTTCTTTTAGAAGCCATAAAATTATTGCCTAAAAACATTTCAGAACAGACGCAATTTCATTTTACTACAATGAAAAATAATAAAGAAAAATATGCCAAATTTTTAGTTAAAGAATATGGTTTTTTAGAAAATGTTCATTTTTATGGAAAAGTAAATAGAAGTCAGTTACTTTCTATGTATAATGCTATGGATTGTTTACTTTTTCCATCAAAAATAGAAACTTGGGGCTTGCCAATTTCTGAAGCAAAAGCATACAACAAACCGATGTTTTTAGCTAACTTACCCTATGCAAAGGAATCTTGTGGAAATTATGAAAAGGTATCGTTTTTTGATGAAAATAATGCTACTGAGTTGGCAAAACTAATTACTGAATTTGTAGAAGAAAAACATATGTTTCAAGGAAATACTTCGCCTTTTGATACCAGTAATGACTTACACAATTGGAAAGAAGTATTCCAGTATATTTTAACTGATTAATATGGCATTTTTTACCGTAATAATTCCGCTTTATAATAAAGAAAAGTATATTGAAAATGCAATAAAAAGTGTTCTTAATCAGACGTTTACGGATTTTAATTTAGTAATTGTAAACGATTGTTCTACTGATAAAAGTGTAGAAATTGCCTCTAAATATATTTCAGATACGGTTGAAATTATTCATCATAAAAAAAATGCTGGGTTGGCTGCCGCAAGAAATTCAGGGATTAAAAACACAAATAGCAATTACATCACCTATTTAGATGCTGATGATTTATGGAAACCTACATTTTTAGAAAGTATCTTTCAATTAATTCAAAATTTTCCAGAAGCGCGAATTTTTGGCACAAATTATGAAGAAATTTGGGGTACTGTAATTAAAAATCCTCTCAATGGTTCTGAAAATTTACCGATAGATTTTACAGGTTATATTAATTTTTTCAAAATAAATGTAAAGCAAGGTATTTATACGCACGGTTCTGTATGTTTTCATAAAGAAGTTTTTGAAAAAATAGGGTATTATAATGAAGACATTGGTTTTTCCGAAGATTTAGATTTTAACATAAGAGCCAATTACAATTTTAAATTAGCTTATGATAACTCGGTACAGATGAGTTATTTTATGCAAACAGAAAACCAACTTACACAGAGTTCATTACTAAACAAAACCATTCCAGACTTTGATAGTTATGAAAATTGGGCGACAAACAATTCGGATTTAAAAAAATATCTCGACTTCGAACGATATGTTTTAGGAAAACGCTTAAAGAAAAATAACGATTTACGTTGGAAAAAAATGATTGCAACTATTGATTCTAGAAATTTAAATTGGAAACAAAATGTTCTTTTAAAAATGCCCAGTTTTATTTTAAATATGCTTGATAAATTGAAGTCGTTTTTGTTAAAATTAGGTATAAAAACAAGTACGTATTGATATTTCTTGTTATACTGAAGTAAATAATTACTCTTTCAAAAAGCTCAAATAATCCTTGTAATTTCTAATGTAATCCGCTTCCGAAAATTCTTCCGAAGCCAACACCAAACAAACCGAACCTGAAGAAAAGTTTTCTAATTCGCGCCAAATGTTGTTTTCGATTAGCAATCCTTTATCAGGCCTGTTTAATGTAATAATTTCTTTTGATTTTCCATCTTTCAAAACCACATCAAAACTTCCCGAAATAGCAAGTATAACTTGTTTTAGTTTTTTATGTGCGTGACCTCCTCGCTTTGCACCACTTGGCACATCAAACAAATAATACACGCGTTTTACATCAAAAGGAATCGTATCATTTTCAACAATACCAATATTACCTTTTGCATTGTTTATTTTTGGAATATCTATGATTTTATATTTCATTACATATTTATTTTTTAAAAACTTTTAACCATTCGTTACCAATATTTTCTAAACTAAAGTGTTTAACACTTGACGATGCGTTTTCTTTACATTGTAAATATAAATTATTATCTGTTACGAACAGATTCATTGCCTCGATAAGTTTTTCTTTATTGTAGTTTTCAACTAAAATACCATTTTCCATATTTTTAATAATCTCACTTGGTCCTGAATTAAAATCCCAAGTAACAACAGGTAATTGACAGGATAAAGCTTCTATAATAACCATAGGAAAACCTTCAAATTTACTTGCCATTACTAAAAAAAGTGCGTTTTTATAATATTTAAAAGGGTTAGAAACAAAACCTTCAAAAATAACATAAGCTTCCATATTTAACTTTACTGATAAATCAATTAAATCGTCTTTTAACTCCCCATCACCCAAAATAACAAGCTTTATTTTTTTAGAAGGCAATATAGACTTAGCATAAGTTTCTATAATTACATCAAATTGTTTTACATTATTTTTGTGCAATCTGCCAGCAGCAACTATAAACTCAAAATTAAAATTTAAAAATTCATTGGAATCAATTTTTGTCTGTTTAAAATTGGAAGGATTATAAATTAAACCTGAATTACTATATCCATAATCAGTAGCTACTTTTTTTTGAATTGATTTTGAAACTGAAATAAATTCAATACAATTTAGATACATTAATTTTGTTAAAATCTTGCTCTTGTTAAAATAATATTCAAGATGGTAATTATGAACCGTTTGTATAAATTTTGGATAAATAAAGTTATGAATAATAAATTCTTGTAGAAAATACTCTTTTGTTCTAAAGTCAATTAAATAATCGAAATGATTTGTTGCAAAAAATTTCTTCAAGGCAAAAAAACGCTTACTTCTACTCCACCAACTATTTCTTTTATCTTTTAAATGTTCTAAATGAAAAAGTTTTCCTGCATAATTATATTCAATTTTACCTGAAAAAACAACGTGATACACTTCAATACCTTGACTTTCAAAATACAATGATAAATCTGCTGCAACCCTTTCTGCACCTCCATCAGAAAGCGTTACGGTAACCAAGCAAATTTTTAATCTGTGAGATTTTTGACTCAAAAGTTATAGTTTTTAACAAATATAAAAATATTCAATAAACTATGGTTGTCATTCTTTAAATTTATAAATACTTTGTATATTTGAACAACAATAATAGGCCTAAATATATGACATTTATTAAAACTACAGAGCAAGCATCAAAATACGAACATTTAGAAAAAATGTCTGTAAACGAATTGCTTACTCACATCAATACAGAAGACAAAACAGTACCATTAGCAGTTGAAAAAGCGTTACCAAATATTGAAGTATTAATTGAACAAATTATTGCTAAAATGAAAATAGGTGGACGATTATTCTATATTGGCGCTGGGACTTCTGGTAGATTAGGCGTAGTTGATGCAAGTGAATGTCCACCAACATTTGGTGTTGATTTTGATACCGTTATAGGAATCATTGCAGGTGGCGATACCGCTATTAGAAAAGCCGTTGAATTTGCTGAAGATGATAAAGACCAAGCTTGGAAAGACTTACAAACGTGGAAAATTAATGAAAACGATGTTGTAATTGGTATTGCGGCTTCTGGAACGACTCCGTATGTGATTGGCGGATTGCAAAAATGCAATGACAATAATATTGTTACCGGAAGTATCAGTTGTAATGCGCAAAGTCCGCTTTCGCAAACAGCAAAATATCCTATTGATGTAATTGTTGGACCTGAATTTGTTACTGGTAGCAGCAGAATGAAAGCAGGAACAGCACAGAAATTAGTATTAAATATGATTTCTACGTCCACTATGATTGCACTTGGAAAAGTAAAAGGCAACAAAATGGTAGATATGCAATTAAGTAACGATAAACTAATTGACAGAGGAATACGAATGATAATGGACGAAATTCCAGTATCGTATGAAATAGGTGCCAAATTATTACAAGAGTATGGAAGTGTAAGAAAAGCTGTTGATTATTATAATAGCCAAAAATAAAAAAAGTATGTCTGTAAATAAAATAATACTAAACAAAGGACTTCGTATATTATTAGGTTCATTGCCCACACTTTTTGTAGGTGTATTTATCTTAAATAGTAGCTTTAAAAATCAAAAACATCCTCTATTTATTTATGTGGCGATTTTAGGCATTTTAATTTGTGGATTTTCTGTTTATTTGATGTTTAAGGGCATAAATACAATAATGAAAAGTATGTTTGAGAAGTAAAAGTAAAAAGTTGCTAAGTAAAAAGTTTCTAAGTTTCTAAGTTGCAAAGTAAAAAGTAGCAAAGTAAAAAAATAGTTAATTTATGTTTTCTATGCATAGCGAGGCTACTCAACTTAACATAATATTTCCTATGTTCCTATGTGTTTAATCTGGGAAAAGTAAAAAGAATTTTCCACAATAATTATCAAAATTGTTATAAAACATAAAATGAAAAAAATCATATTACTATTCGCATTAACACTTGTTTCTTGTTACAATCAAGAAAGAAAGTGTACCGATTTTAAAACCGGAAAATTTACTTCAGAAACCACTTTTGATGGTAAAAAACTAACCAGTTCATTTGAAAGAAATGATTCTATTCAAATTGAAAACTATAATCAAGTTATCGATACTTTTACAATTCGTTGGATAAATGACTGTGAATATATTTTAGAAAATGTGAAGCCAAAAAACAGAGCAGAAAAAAAAGCAATTCACGTTAAAATACTAAATACCAAAGACTTAAAATATAATTTTGAATATTCATTTGTTGGAGATGCAAAAAAACAATTTGGTTCTGTAACTAAATTATAGTTTTCAACGTAAAATATATGTGTGTCTTATAAAAGGCTAAATTCTAAAAACAAAATCTATACCTTACCAAATGGAAATATTAACCAACCCAGACGCTTGGATTGCCTTATTAACCTTAACTTTTTTAGAAATCATTCTCGGAATTGATAATATTGTATTTTTATCCATTGTTTCTGGAAAATTAAGAACGGAAGACCAACCAAAAGCCAGAAGAATCGGATTATTATTAGCAATGGCATTTCGAATTGTTTTGCTTTTTGGAATCACTTGGGTAATGAGCTTAAAAAAATCATTTTTCGATTTCGATTTAGGGTTTTTCTCAGGTGGAATTTCGGGTCAAAGTTTAATTATTTTTGGTGGTGGATTATTTTTATTATACAAATCAGTATCCGAAATACATCACAAACTTGAAGGCGAAGAAGAAGGAACTAATGGAAAAGCAAGTAATACATTAGGAGCTGCTATTTTACAAATTGCTTTGTTAAATATTGTTTTCTCATTTGATAGTATTTTAACGGCAATTGGTTTAGTAAGTGCTGCTGATCCACCCGTTGGTTTTGGTGCAGCTGGTGCAATTGAAATTATGATTATGGCAATTATT
>NZ_JBIKJI010000116.1:0-6887 GCF_044361065.1 Flavobacterium sp. | reverse complement strand
CTCTAGGCACGGTATTACTTGTACCTTCACCAGTCCAACGGTCTAAAACATAATCTAATTTATTTAATCTGTTTTCTGTTCTTTCGTAATTTCTGATTAAATCATTTCCTATTGATGCATAGGCATAAGCAATAAAATCAATGTTTTTGTAGTTTAAATTAACATTAAATCCTAAAGTGTAATCAGCAATTGGTTTACCAATATATGTTCTATCTTTAAAATCAATTGCTCCATCGCCGTTAATATCTTTATAACGAATATCTCCAGGAGAAGTTGCTGAACCTAAACCAGATTGTGATGGATGTGCATTAATTTCAGCTTGATTTTGAAAAATACCATCCGCTTGTAAACCATAGAAAACACCCATTGGTTGTCCTACTTCCATTCTTGTAGGCGCTAATTGTCCAATTCCGAAAGATCCTGATTCTATATACCCTGTAGAATTTTTTACTTCTAAAACTTCGTTATTAATAGTAGTAACATTTACTCCTACACTATATTTAACTTTATTAGAATCGTTTTTGTAATTTAGTGAAAACTCAAATCCTTTATTTCTAACCTTTCCAGCATTTACAGTTGGTGAGCCAGAACCTGGCGCATATCCTCCGTTTATTCCTGAAATTGGAACGCCACCAACTAATAAATCAGTTCTAGTATCATTAAAATAATCTGCAGTAATATCAATTTTATTATTTAACATTCTTGCATCTAAACCTAAATCTAATTTAGTATCTGTTTCCCATTTAATTTTAGTGTTAGGAATTTTTCCTGTTGCCACACCGTTTGTTAAAGTATTGTTGATTACATAAGATGAATTTACTAACGTGGATCTAAAGTCGTTATTACCAGCAACATCATTACCTAACGTTCCATAACTACCTCTAATTTTTAAGAAGTTAACAAATCCGTCTTTCTTGAAAAAGTCTTCTTGAGATACAATCCAACCTCCTAAGATTGATTTAAAAACAGCTACACTGTTTTTAGTAGGAAAACGACTTGATTGATCACGTCTTACAATAAATGACAAAAGGTATTTTTCTTTAAAATCATAATCTAAAGTAGCAAACAAAGAAGGACGTTTGTATGGTGAAGATTTATAAGAACCCGATGTAATTACGCCTTCTGGTGGTGTACCGTTAGCCAATTGGATATCTGCATATTCCCAAGAGTTATAAGGCACATCAAAACCAGTCCCATATAATCCTTCGCTTTTTTCTTCGTATAAAGTTCCTCCTGTAGTTAATTTCAATTTATGATTATTGAAAAGTACTTTTTCATATTCCGCAAATAAATCAAATGTATAATCACTGAATCGAATTGCATTTTGAGAAACACTATTTCTATCTACATTAAATACTTTAGTACCACCATACGATATTTTCTTACTAAAAGATTTACCTACAGAATTAGCTGAGTTAAATCCATATCGTGACGTAATTTTTAAATCTTTTATTGGTTTGTACGTTAAAATAAAGTTACCATTAATTTTCTTTTGATTGTAACTGTTGTGTGTATTTGCTATTTGAGCCAATGGGTTAATTACTTCATTACCATAACCCGCAGTGGCAGGAACTAAAGTATAATCTCCATTTGCATCATATGGTGAAAGTGTTGAAGGCGTATTAATTGCATTAAATAATACAGAACCTAACCCATTTTCATTTAAACTTTGTCTATTGTAATCCGTGTAGTATAAATTAGTAGATAAATTAATTTTATCTGTGATATCTACTCCAAAAGAAAATCTAGCGTTACTTCTATCAAATCCAGATTTATCTAAACCGATAATACCATCTTGTTTAATTTTAGAAGCACTAAACGTATAAACCATTTTCTCTGAACCACCAGAAACAGCAAAATCATGATTTACAATTTTTGCTTTCTCAAATACTTCATTTTGCCAATTTGTACCTAAGCCTAAACCTGATACATTTGGATAAGGAATCGTTTGTCCGCCATTCGC
Source organism: Flavobacterium sp. (assembly GCF_044361065.1). Lineage (GTDB taxonomy): Bacteria > Bacteroidota > Bacteroidia > Flavobacteriales > Flavobacteriaceae > Flavobacterium. Next base: position 4,924 of record NZ_JBIKJI010000116.1, on the reverse strand, counting down.
AAAACTTTCATTTAAAAGCAATGCATATTCCGTAGCATTCAAAAGGTTTAACTTTCTAGTGGTTTCTTGTTGTCCAAAATAAGCATTATAAGATACTTTTGTTTTGGCATTTTTCTTTCCTTGTTTTGTAGTAACTAAAACCACTCCATTTGCTCCTTTAGCTCCATAAACCGAAGCTTGTGCATCTTTAAGAACCGTAATACTTTCTATATCAGAAGGATTCAATAAATTAATATCTCCTTGATATCCATCTATTAAATACATTGGTTCACTATTAGTGTTAGAAGAAATACCTCTAATTCTAATATTTAAACCAGAACCTGGCGCACCAGAACCAGTTGTTACAACAACTCCTGAAACAGTACCTTGAAGTGCTTGTGCCGCTTGTATAGGTTTTAATTGTTCGATAGTTTTGCTAGATACATAAGAAATAGCTCCAGTCACATCTTTTCTCTTTTTTGCAGAATACCCTACCACAACTACTTCTTCAATTGCCTTGTTGTCTTGTTTTAAAGAAATGGTTATGGTTTCATTTTTTGATACTACAAATTCTTGAGAACTGTATCCGTAAAATGAAAATGTAAGTGTACTTCCTACAGCTACATTAGAAACTGTAAAGCTACCATCTGCAGCAGAAGACGCTACACCGGCTTTGTTTAGTAAAACAGTAGCACCGCCCAATGGCGTATTTGTGCTAGAATCATAAACTTTTCCAGTTACGGTTACCGATTGTGAAAAACCGATAGCTGTAAATAACAGAAAAGCAAATTGCCATAATTTAGATTTCATAAATGTATAATTTATTTGTTAGTTTAGTTATTTGTAAAATTATAGGTTAATCATAATATTTGTGTAATTATAACCTTTACAAAAAACATACAATTTAAAAAAAATGTACTTTTTTTATGGTATTCGCAATAAAAGTCCAGCAATTATTATGTTTCACAAATATTTAATTTGTCTTATTTTTTTAATATTACGCAGTGTTTTGTATTACGATAACATTGTTGTAGTGTTTTTGTATAGGTAAAAAGACTTAATGTTGTAGTATTAAAAAGATAATATATATTCTACCAATCCTTTTTCATGTGGTAAATCCATTTTTTTACGCAAACGATATCTTTTAATTTCTACACTTCGAACTGAGATATTTAAAAGTGGTGCAATTTCTTTAGAAGATAAATTCAATCTTAAGTAGGCACATAATCTTAAATCGTTTGGCGTTAATGAAGAATGTTCTTGTTTTACTTTCTTTAAAAAGTTGTTATCAGCAGTATCAAATGCCTCTTTAAAAACCGTCCAAGTATCCTCTTCACTAATATTTTTAGTAATAGTAGTAATTACAGATTTTATGCTTTTACTGCCTTCTTCTGTATTGTTTTTTAAATCTTCTTTGATTAATGCTAGTAGCTCGTTCTTCTTGATTAAACTCATCGTAGAGACAGCTAATTCTTTGTTTTTTATATCAACATCTTGAGAAAGCTGCTCATTCTTTAATCGCATGATTTGCTGATTACTTTCTAATGCAGCTATTTCTAATAGTAAATTATTTTCTTCTATTAACTTTTGTTCTTTTTCTCTATAGTATTTTTTGTAGGTTTTATGAATGTAAACAGCACCTATAATTCCAAATAACAAATAAATAAAAACTAATAAATTAGTGGCATACCATGGTTTATTAATAGTAAATGTATAGGTTGCTACATTTTCTGGTTTAGAATTGGCAATTTTAGCTCTCACTTTAAATACATAAGTTCCCGGAGGTAAATTTTTAAAATTGGCACTGGTTTTCGCACTCCATTCACTCCATTGATCATGCAAACCTTCTAAAATAAATTGATATTCAGCATTAATGTATTTGTTGTATTCCGGAACAGTATAATTAAATGTTATATTATTTTCATCGTAAGATAATTCTCCTTCATCTTTAACAGAGTAATTAACGATTTTTTCATCTAATTTATTGACTGAAATATTAGAAATAGACACACTATAATTTTTAAAACTCAAGTCATTTAAATTAATCGTATAATAGCCATCGGTAGTACCAATTAAATAATTTGCATTTGATAATTGTGTTATGTTTTCATAACCTAACATGGAGTTGGTTAACGAGGCAGGAATTGGAATAATATTTTCTTTTAATTGACTACTCAACTTACTTAAGGTGAAATAATGAATGTAATTTTTAGAAAACAACCAAAGTTTATTAGAATTATCTACAATTAATTTCCCTGAAGTATATTCATCTTTTTCAAAAACAGCGCTTAAATTTTTATCTTTTTCAAATCGTTTTGTTTGATTATTTAGTTTAAAGATACCTTCTTTATTTGCGTAGTAAATATCAGAATTAAACTGCGTTAAACTAGCATTCTTGCCTTTAGTTGGCGTATTATATGCAAATATTTTTTTAGCTGTCGTGAAAGATTTATCAAGTTGAAAACGAAACACACCTTTGTATTCGTGACTTACATATACTTCCAAATTGGATGTAACTTCAAAATATTTTGAAGAATAATCAAAACCTTCGATTCTGTTTTTAAATTGCCATTGATTCCCTACTTTCTGTAATACGGAAATTCCGTAATAATTTCCTTGAAGCAATAAGTTTGGTGCATTTGCAACAGTTTCAAATTTCCAAGTTCCAGAATTAGAAAATATTAATTGTGCCACATTTGTATTTACAACAAAAGTTCCTGAATCATGTCCGCAAAACAGAGCACCGTTATGAGCAAAAATTGACCAAACTTGCCCTTTGGTTCCGCTAATAAACTGGAAAGAAGCATCGCTTAAAACATTTTTATAAAACAATCCTTGGTTGGTACCTATATATAAATTTCCATTATGAAGTAATGAAGTATAAACGGTTCCTAATATTCCAGTGTCGTCTGAAAAGCTTCTAATTGGCGATTGTAAATTGATGCAGTTTATACCATTATCTAATCCAATCCATAAGTTTTTATCCACATCTTCAAACAAAGACAAGGCAGTGTTGTTACTTAATCCTTTATTCTGCGTTATGTGGTATTTCTTTTTCCCCTCTGCAGAAATAACAAAAATACCGTTTGAAACCGTTCCTATCGCAAAACCTTTATCTGAAAGTTGCTGACTACTATACACGCTACTTGAAGCTATTTCCGAATCAACTTCTGTAGCAAATTTCACCACATTACCCGCAATTAACTTGTAAAATCCAGAATACTGTGTTTGTAATAATAAGCCTTCATCCGTTGAAAAAATGGAAACAATTTTATTATTCTTTAAAATAGGATGATTTGAAATTAATTTTTGCTTTCCATTTTCAATTTCAAATAAACCATCATTCGCCACTTGAAAATAAATGGCATTATCCACTTGAAATGATTTTAAAATTCCTTTACTTGATGGAATGATACTAAATTTTTGCGTTTTAGTATCATAAATATAAATTTGATTTAAGGACTGAAAAATCACCCATTGTTCATAATTTAAAATGTTCCAAAATTGTTCATCGTCAATAATTTTAGCTTTAATTTTATCACTTAACGAGGTGTATTTTAGTTTATTATTGGCTTCTCTCACCCAATAACCGAATTCCATATAACAACCTGTATAAATTCTGTCTCCAACTACTTTTACTGAACGCGTAATGGTTTCGTTTGGGGACGGATATAAATTCCAATTGGTCCCGTTAAACTCCAAAAGTCCATCGTTATTTGCAAAAAATAAGAATTGGTGTTTGTCTTGCGAAATCATCCAATTTTGATTTCCGGCGTTATAAATACTGGAAGGATATTTAACTATTGGCGGCAATTGCTGTGCATATCCTACAAAAGAAAATACTACTAAAAGATAAAAAGTAAAAATAGGTTTTTGGAAGCCTTTCATTTAATAAAAATATGGTTAACGATTATAAAAGTATTGATAAAATTTTGAAAAAGAAAATATTACAAAAAAAAAGCACGTTTCAATTGAAACGTGCTTTCTAATTTGAACTAAATGATTATTGTTTAATAAATTTTGAAGTACTTACTTTTCCTTCAGAAATTACTTTAACTAAATAAATACCATCTTGTAAACCTGACACATTCAATACTGTGTTATCAGCATTAACGTTTACATTCATTACTTCTTGTCCTACAACACTATAAACAGTTATTGCATCCATTTTATTTGCAGATGTAATTGTTAACATATTTGAAGTTGGATTTGGAAACATACTGATTTTTGCCATATCAAATGATTGGTTTGATAATGCAGAACCATAATTTACATTGTCAAAATAGTAGATTTTTTCTCCAGCTATAGCACCTGTAGTTCCAAAATTAAAAAATATAGACATTTTATCAAATGTAAAAGCCGGATTAAAAGCAGCTGTTCCAGATGCCTGATTATTAAAATCAAACTCCATTGTTTGCCAACCCACAACTGTGGTATTTGTTTGTGTTTCACAATTATGAGTATTATCATTTTTATCCTCAACCTTTAATCTAACAGGAATTCCTGCATCAGGTGACCAAACACTTACATATACTTTTCTGTTAGTAGTTGTAAATGGTACTGCAGAACTAAAACCTAAGTTTGTTCCTATTGTAGTACCAGCCCAATCTTGAGCAGTTGATGTTTTAATAGTTTTGATAACCTTATTTGAAGTATTTGTTGGATCAACAACTAATGATGAAGCATTTCCACCAAAATCTGTAACTGCGTAATTTGTAGTAGATCCTTCAAAATTTACAGGTAAATTAATTTGAGTTAAACAAGCCGTACAAGTACCACCACAATCTACTCCTGTTTCTGTTCCGTTTTGAATCCCATCTGTACATGTTGGCGTTACACCTTGTTTTACTAAAACAAAACGCCACCATCCAGAACCATAAGAGATATCTAATGTTAAAAGACTTGATGTAAGTGAAGTTATTGTGTAAGTAACTGAAGCTGGTGC
>NZ_JBIKJI010000012.1:0-25833 GCF_044361065.1 Flavobacterium sp. | reverse complement strand
CTACATAAATATGGCGCTCTCTTCGCTTAATAATAGTTCCAATCATATTAATACCAAACGCTACCCAAACTAAGGCAATTGCTATATCAAATGGCCATTCTAATTCGGCATATTCTTTTGAAGTAGTAATTCCCATTGGTAACGTTATAGCAGCACCTAAAATAATAAGTTGCCAACCCCAAAAGTTAACCTGACTTAAAAAGTCGCTATACATTCTGGCTTTTAGCAAACGTTGTAAAGAGTAATATACTCCTGCAAAAACGGCATTTCCAACAAACGCAAAAATAACTGCGTTGGTATGTAATGGTCTTAATCTTCCATAACTTAACCACGGTATACCGTCTGTTAAATTAGGAAAAAGATAAAATAAAGCCACAAGCAGTCCTACTGACATTCCGACTACTCCAAAAAGTAGCGATGCATAAATAAAATTACGAACGATTTTATTATCATAACGAAATTGTTGCATTTCCATAATTAATGTTTATTTAGTTTTAGTTTTTTTTAATTCATCGTCAAAAAGCATACGAACCGATGGCGTGTAATCATCATCAAACTGACCGTTTTTTACGGCTAATATGAATGTGATTAAAAACACAATGGCTATAAAGATGCTAATGGTTATAAGAAAATATATGATACTCATACCTCTATAAGTTTTGAACAAATTTAGATTAGCGAGATGTAACTAAATATGATATTTATCATATATTGAATTTATTTTTATTTACGAATTACGATTTGATATTTTTACCGTAAAATTTGCTTGAAATTGTCACAAAGCTCACAATCGTTATGGCACTCATAGGCATAATAATAGCTGCAAATAATGGCGATAATTTACCTGATAAAGCAAAAGCTAATCCTACTGAATTATATAATAATGATAAGCCAAAACTCATATAAATGGTTTTCATAGCGTTTTTAGAATACTGTATATAATGAAACAATTTTTGAAATTGCGAAGCGTCCATTATACCATCGCAAGCAGGTGAAAAAACATTAACATTTTCTGAAAGTGCGATTCCAATATTACTTTGAGCTAAAGCGCCCGCATCATTTAATCCATCTCCAACCATCATAACATTTTTACCTTCGTTTTGAAGTTTCTGAATATATTCTAATTTTTGCTCGGGTTTTTGATGGAATACCAATGTGGTATTATGTGGCAAAACGGATTGCAAATACTCTTGTTCACCATCGTTATCACCAGATAAAACGAAAGTTTTGAAGTTGTTTTTATCCAACTGATTGAATAATGTATTTAACCCTTCTCTATATTGATGGTTGAAGGCAAAATAGCCTTTATATTCTGAATCAATTTCAATATGTACTTTAGTATTTTCATCTTTTTCAATTTTTAATTCTAAATTCATTAAGTGAAGAGAACCAATTTTGTATGAAACATTTTCAACTGAAGCTAACATTCCTTTTCCTACAATTTCCTCGTATGAATTAATTGCTACTATTTCAGATTGAGGTAAAAATGCATATAGTTTTCTGCTTAAAGGATGATTTGAGTTTCTGACAATACTTTTAATGTTTGCAAGTTCCTTATTGGATAAATCAGTACCTGTATATTCTATATTTGATTTTAAAGACGACGTTATGGTTCCTGTTTTATCAAAAACAATCGTATCTACTTTTGCCATTTGTTCAATCACTTGTGCATTTTTTAAATACAATTTATGATTTCCCATAATTCGTAACACATTCCCTAAAGTAAAAGGCGCGGTCAAAGCCAATGCACACGGACACGCAACAATTAGCACTGCGGTGAAAACATTAAACGCTAAATACGCATTTATAAACAGCCAAAATATTAAGGAACCAAAAGCCAAAATAAGCAAAGCGGGAGTGAAATACTGACTTACTTTATCTGTAATCGATTTGTGTTTTTGGTCTATTTTTTTTTGAAAAACATCATTACTCCACAATTGCGTTAAATAACTTTGCGAAACGGAAAACAACACTTCCATTTCAATAATACCGCCCATTTGTTTACCACCTGCAAAAACTTTATCGCCCGATTTTTTTTCAATTGGAATGGCTTCACCAGTAACAAAACTATAATCTAATGCTGTTTTTGGTGAAATTAATATGCCATCAACCGGAATTAATTCTTGATTTCTGATAATTAATCTATCACCTTTTTCTACATCATATATTTGGCAAGGTTCTTCTTCACCATTCTGATTGATTTTCGTCACAGCAATTGGAAAGTAGGATTTAAAATCGCGTTCAAATGATAAAAAATCATATGTTTTTTGTTGAAATAATTTCCCTAACAACATAAAGAAAACCAATCCTGTTAAACTATCAAAAAAACCTTGTCCATAATCGAACGTAATGTCAATTACACTTCGCACAAACATTACAATTATTCCTAAAGCAATAGGAATATCAATATTTAACATTTTAGATTTAATACTTTTATAAGCTGAGATGTAATAACCACTTGCCGAATATAAAAAAGAAGGTAAGGATAAAAAGAAAATTAGCGTTCTGAAGAAATTTCGATATTTGTTTATCCAAAATTCATCTACTTCAAAATATTCTGGAAATGACAAAAGCATAATATTTCCAAAACAGAAAAAAGCAATTCCTAATTTATAAATTAAACTTCTATCAATTTGTTTGATACCTGTTTCGTAATTTTCTAAACTAATATACGGTTCATAACCAATGGATGACAATAAATAAACGATGTCTTTTAGATTGGTTTGTTCTGAATTATAGGTAATTCTAACTTTTTTTTGTGTAAAATTAACCTGAGAAGTACTTATTCCCTTTTGAAGTTTTTGTAAATTTTCCAAAATCCAAATACATGAACTACAGTGAATATGTGGTATGTATAAGGAAACAATATAAATTGTATTTTCTTGAAATTCCAATAATTTGGATTGAATTTTTTCATCATCTAAAAAATCATATTTACCATTAATTTCTTCTGGTGTGGCTCCAGGAGCCGATTGAAAATCGTAATAACAAGTTAAATCATTTTGACTAAATATTTCATATACTGTTTTGCATCCCACACAACAGAATGATTTTTCGTCAAATTGTATTTCTTCTTTTGTAGTATATTCCTTACCACAATGAAAACAATTTTTATTGTCCATAATAATGCTCATTTTACCTGATACAAAGGTGAAATATTGTTCATAAGTAAAATATGATATTTGTCATACAATTTGTAAATTTGTAGCGACTTCAATTAATTGTGATTTTATGGGGAAATGTGAACAATGCATTGTTAGAGAATTTAGTGCTATTAAGGCATTAAATAAAGATGAGTTATTGAAAATTGCCGATTGTAAAACGTCGTACACCGTAAAAAAAGGAGAAACAGTTTTTGACGAAGGCGATGCCTTAAATGGCATTTATTGTATAAAAGACGGTATTTGTAAATTATCAAAACTTAGCGATAACGGAAAAGATCAAATTGTGAAACTCGTAAAAAAAGGGGAACTTTTAGGACAACGTTCGTTAATTAGTGAAGAATCTACTAATTTAAGTGCTGTTGCTGTGGAAGAAATGCAAGTTTGTTTTATTCCTAAACAAGAAATATTACAGTTTTTTAACGAAAATAATCAGTTTTCATTAAATATGATGAAATCGGTTTGTGGCGATTTAAAAGATGCCGATGATAATATGGTGAATTTGGCACAAAAAACAGTAAAACAACGTTTGGCAGAAACCTTACTTAAATTAGAATCCGACTTTGGTATTCACGAAGATGGAAGTTTAAAAATTCAATTATCTCGTGAAGAAATTGCTGGAATGATTGGTACAGCTACTGAAAGTTGTATTCGATTATTATCTGAATTTAACAAAGAAGGTTGGATTTCTTTACAAGGCAAAAAAATTACCCTTTCCAATAAAAAAGAATTACAAAGACTAATTTAAATAGATAAAAGATTATAGACTTTTAATCTACTGTTTATTTTACATATCCCAATATGAACGATAATTTTATAAACGAATTTTTTGGAATAGGCATACAAAACGGGAAAACACCTGAAAACTTAGGAATGCTTTGGCGTTCGGCACAGAATTTTGGTGCGAGTTTTATTTTTACCATTGGAAAACGATATGCTAAACAAGCTTGCGATACACACAACGCAGTAAAAGCGATTCCTTATTTTCATTATGATACTTTTGAAGCATTTTACGAAAACTTGCCTAAAGGCGCAAGAATAGTTGGCGTTGAACTTGATGATGCTGCCGAAGATTTAGAAACCTTTCATCATCCACAACGATGTGTATACTTATTAGGCGCAGAAGATCACGGAATGACTAAAAAAGCTATGGAAAAATGTCATCATTTAGTAAAATTTAAATCTGAAAAAAGTTTAAATGTTTCTGTAGCTGGTAGTATTATTTTATATGACAGAGGTCTGAATAAACCCAGAATTTAATACTTATTCTAAAATTTCAATTCGGATAGCGCGTAAAAAATCTTCACCAGCTGGTAAATGATTCATTCCTTCTTTTTCTTCTAATTTTCCGTTATGATTTATGCCATCTGCTAAACCACACCAAGGCTCAATACATAAAAATGGAGCATTTTGTTTGGTCCAAATTCCTAAATATGGAAAATGATCGTAATTTACTTTTAAAATCGCTTTGTCATTATTTTTTAAAGTAACTTCATTTGAATTTAATTGTTTAAAAACCAAAGCATCTTTTTCGAATAAAGCATAATTTAAAGCAATAGCATTGTTTTTTGTATCAACCAAAGTTGTTTTTCCATTAAAACTTTCATTTTCTAAATGGTGCGTTTCAAATGTATCTGCTGCATTAAATTCTAATGAATAATTTTCAAGTTTATCTGATATTGCAAAGGCAGGATGTGCTCCAATAGAAAAAGGAAGTACTTCATCCGATTGATTTCGTACAAAATATTCAATAACTAATTCGTTTTCCATTAATGTGTATGCCATTAATAATTTAAAACTAAAAGGATAAATTGCTTTTGTTTCTTCGGTTTCGTTGAGTTCAAAAATAACTTGAGCATCGCTTTTTTTATCGAAAGTAAATTCCATATTTCTGGCAAATCCGTGTCGCGGCAATTGATAAGTTTTACTATTAAATGAATAACTATCATTTTTCAATCTTCCGACAATGGGGAACAATACCGGTGAGGTTTTATTCCAATACGTTTCATCGATATTCCAGATGTAATTTTTATTGTTTTTAACTAATGAAATTAATTCGGCACCCAGTGTATTTATGGTTGCTGTTAAAGTTGCGTTTGTAATTGTAATTATCATTTTAAATTTTTTAAAAACACAGATTGTAAAAATTTTAAAAATTAATATAATTTCCTTAATCTGTGTTGTATCTTTTTATTTTTTAACCGCAAAGTTCGCAAAGATTTTCGCAAAGTTCGCAGGGTTTTATTGATTTCTAAAATTTTAATAATTTCTATAATCTGTGTTGTAATTATTTATTTTTGGGTTTAATTAATAATTCTACTTCTTTTTCTCTTCGAATATCCTCTAAAATCCAATTCAATTCTGGATCGATGTTGTTTTTTCTATCTTCTAAAGTAGGCAAAATTTCTTTATCAGGAAAAATACCTCTTCCTTCAATATTTGTTTTACCCGCGGCACTTACCAAAGCTAAACCTATTCGTAAATTCACTTTACTATTTGGCAATTGCACCAAAGGCATTTGTGCAGCAACCGTTCCATTATAAGCACCTCCGGTTTCTTCACCAACAAAGAAAGCACGTTGATTTGACTTTAAATTTGAAGAAATAATACTTGATGCAGAAAAACTTCCACCATTAATTAACACGTAAATTTTTCCTTTAAAATTATTCGGTTTTGGCTTACTTTGTTTAGAATGACGATTACTTAAATAGGTACCACTTGCTTCTTTTCTTGTTTTCAAATAAAATAAAGGATAAAAAATAGGCGCGCCTAAAATCTTAAAAAACTTAGTAACATAACCACTTCCTTTAAAATAATTCATATGCAAAAAACTGGTTTTTGATACCACTTCGTAATCGTCAATAAAGACAAACGGTTGAGAAACTAAATAACTATATAAATCAGCAATTTCATTCAATCTTCCGCCAGGATTGTTTCTTAAATCGATAATCAAATTTTTAGTATTTGCTACAGATAAAATATTAAAAACATCTTCGTAAAAATCGTGTGAATTACCATTTGAAAACCCTTTTATTGACATCATTGCAGTAATACTATCTTTATCCAAAAATTTTAATTCTCTTGTAAATGTTTTAGTATCACTATTAAAACCGTATTTACTATTAAATTTGGCTTTCTGTTTTCTTTCTTTTTTTGATAATTTCGGCTTTTTTTGATTTGAATTTGAACCGAATGTGTCTCGTTTCACAACAAAAAGAGAATCCTTACCTTCAAGTTTTAGGAGTAGATGCAAACTATCTTGTACTTTTCCTTTATCTATATTAAAAAACGCACCGAAATTTTTTCCTAAATATCTATTAATAAAAGTTGTATTATAACCATCCGAAGCTATTCTTTTAAAAAATAATGAAATTAAATCGGATGGTTTTTCAGAATTTATGGAAACAACTTCAGTATTAGCTAAAATAGTATGACGCGAGCGATTTTTTAAAATTATTAATTTGTTGTCGATATATTCAAAATCAAATTGTGAAAAAGGTGATTTTCCTTTTTTATTAATCGCTTGTGCTTCTTTTTTGGTGAATTTTGGTAAACTTGGTGAAACGCTTAAATGTCCTTGTCCTACATTCTTAATTACTTGGCTCAATTCTTTATAGAAAGCCAAACCCGTCATAGGTTGTTGAATGGATTTTTTTAAGCTATCAAACTTATAATCTAATTTTTCTTTTGAAATGTACCAATACAGTTTTGGATGTAATTGTTTGAGTTTTTTATACGAATAATCAACGTCTTTTTGAAGCTGAGCTACAGCAATAGGTTGTGTTAATTGCTGATTAAATTTCTTAGTAGATTGACAAGAAAATAGAAATAGTGTACCGAAAAGGATTACAATGTTCTTCATAAATTTGGGGTTTTATAATGAAAAACAAATCTAACTAAAAAAAACATCATATCCATAACGAAAAATCATTAGAACTACAACCAATAAAAATAATTTTCGGATAAACTGATTGCCTTTTAAAATAGCCATTCTGGTACCAATTATACTTCCCAAAACATTAAAAACTGCCATAATAATTGCAATTTCTAAAATATAATTTCCTTGCGAAAGGAACACATAAAGGGCAGAAATATTGGTAATACAATTAATTACTTTTGCATATGCGGAAGCTTCTAAAAATTCAAATCCTAAAAGTGCTACAAATCCTAAAACTAAAAAACTTCCTGTTCCTGGACCTAAAAAACCATCATAAAAACCAATGGTAACACCTAATAAAAATCCAAATAAATACTTTTTTTTATCGGATAAAACTTTTGTAGCAAAAGAACCAAAATCTTTCTTTTTAAATGTATAAATAGCAATTACAATTAGCATAAAAAAGATAAAGGGCTTCAGTATGTTCACATCAATTCTACTTACTAATTTGGCACCGATAAAAGAAAAAACAAAAGAGCTAAAAGCCGTAATGAATAATAATTTCCAATTAAATTTTACTCGGTTTGCATATTGAACCGCGGCTATTGAAGTGCCTGAAAGTCCAGCAATTTTATTCGTTCCAAAAGCAGTTGGCACAGTTGAATTTGGAAATAAAATCATAAAAGCAGGAAATTGTATTAATCCGCCACCGCCTACAACTGCATCAATAAAACCCGCAAAAAGCGAGGCAATAGCCATAAATATTAGTATTGAAATGTCGTGTTGTGAAAAGAGTTCAAGTAAGTTCATTCAAATAAATAATTTCTTATATAATATTTTCAAAGATACGATTATAATAAAAACGAAAAAAAAATCCCAACAAACTGAAAAGTTCATTGGGAAAAAAAATGTTATTTATTTAAAATTATTCCTGATTTCTAAACACCAATTGATTGTCAAAGCTGTCTAACAAAATAATACTATCTACGGTGATACTGCCTGCTAAAATTTCTTTGGATAATTTATTAAGTACTTCACGTTGAATCACTCTTTTTACTGGTCGGGCACCAAATTCTGGCTCGTATCCTTTTACAGCTAAATAGGAAATTGCTTCCTCTGTAGCCGACATTGAAATGTGTTGTAAGGCTAACATTTTAAACACCGATTTTAATTGTAATCCAACTATTTGTTTAATATTTTCATTTGTTAATGGTGTAAACATCACAATATCATCTATTCTGTTTAAAAATTCAGGACGAACGGTTTGTTTTAATAATGCTAAAACCTCAACTTTTGCCGTTTCCATAGCAGCATCAATGCTTCCTTTTAAATTTTCAAATTTCTCTTGAATAATATGACTTCCCATATTAGATGTCATTATGATAATAGTATTTTTAAAATCGGCCAAACGTCCTTTATTATCAGTCAATCGTCCTTCATCTAAAACTTGTAACAATATATTAAAAGTATCTGGATGTGCTTTTTCTATTTCATCCAATAAAATTACCGAATAGGGTTTACGTCTTACAGCTTCGGTTAATTGACCACCTTCATCATATCCTACATACCCTGGAGGCGCACCAACTAAACGGCTTACACTATGACGTTCCTGATATTCACTCATATCTATTCGAGTCAACGCATTTTCATCATCAAACAAATAATCAGCTAACGCTTTTGCTAATTCTGTTTTACCTACTCCAGTTGTACCCAAAAAAAGAAAGGTACCTAACGGTTTTTTCATATCTTGTAAACCCGCACGACTTCTTCTTACCGCATCAGAAATAGCTTCAATAGCTTCCTCTTGTCCTACTACTCTTTTGTGCAATTCATCTTCTAAATTTAGCAATTTTTCACGCTCACTTTGTAGCATTTTTGTTACTGGTATTCCCGTCCATTTGGCTACAACCTCAGCAATATCTTCTTGAGTAACTTCTTCTTTAATAAGCGATTTTTCACTTTGATTTTCGAGCAATTCAATTTGTAGCTCGTCTAATTTCTTTTGAGCTTCAACAATTTTACCATATCTTAGTTCGGCAACTTTTCCGTATTCTGCATCACGTTCCGCGCGTTCTGCTTCAATTTTAAAATCTTCAATTTGTTGTTTATAACCTTGAATGGCATCTACAACATCTTTCTCTGATTTCCATTTGGCATAAATTTCATTACGTTGTTCTTTTAGTTCTGATAAATCAATATTTAAAATCTTTAATTTAGATTCATCTTTTTCTCGTTTTATGGCTTCAATTTCAATTTCTAATTGCATAATTTTTCTATCCAAAACATCTAATTCTTCAGGTTTTGAATTAATTTCCATACGTAATTTTGAAGCCGCTTCATCCATTAAATCTATTGCTTTATCTGGCAAAAATCGATTCGTAATATAACGTTGTGAAAGTTCAACAGCAGCAATAATAGCATCATCTTTGATTCTAACTTTATGATGCGTTTCATATTTTTCTTTGATTCCACGCAAAATAGAAATGGCACTTTCTGTATCAGGTTCGTCAACCATAATCTTTTGAAAACGACGTTCAAGCGCCTTATCTTTTTCAAAATATTTTTGATATTCATCTAAAGTTGTAGCACCAATAGCACGTAATTCACCTCGAGCTAAAGCGGGTTTTAATATATTTGCCGCATCCATAGCGCCATCGCCTCCTCCTGCTCCTACAAGTGTATGAATTTCATCGATAAAAAGTATGATGTCGCCTTCCGCAGAAGTTACTTCTTTTACAACGGCTTTTAATCGTTCTTCAAATTCGCCTTTATATTTCGCACCAGCAATTAAGGCTCCCATATCTAAAGAATAAACAATTTTATCTTTTAAATTTTCAGGTACATCACCATCCACTATTCTATGTGCTAATCCTTCGGCAATTGCTGTTTTACCTACACCTGGCTCACCAACTAACATCGGATTATTCTTTGTTCTTCGAGTTAAAATTTGTAAAACTCTTCTAATTTCTTCATCTCTACCTATTACGGGATCTAATTTTCCATTTTTAGCTAAATCATTTAAATTTTTACCGTATTTATTTAAAGCATTATACGTTTCCTCTGCTGAAGAGGAAGTAACTCGTTCGCCTTTACGAAGTTCAATAATAGCAGAAATCAAATCTTTTTCGGTAACACCTTGGTCTTTTAATAGTTGAGCGACTTTACTTTTCGATTTGAAAATGGCTAAAATGATGTGTTCAAGAGATACGAAATCATCATTCATTTTTTTGGCCAAAGTAGTAGCTTCATTTAATGTAGAAGATGCTTCTCTGGAAAACATAACTTCTCCACCCGAAACTTTAGGAAATCCTTGTATGATTTGATCTAACATTTTTTGAAATACATCCATATTTACATTTACTTTTTTCAAAATAAATGGTGTAACAGATGTGTCTACATCTAAAATGGCCTTGAAAATATGTTCATTCTCTAACTGTTGCTGTCCAAATCCAGTAGCAATTTGCTGCGCTACTTGTAATGCTTCTTGCGATTTTATGGTTAAGTTATTTAAATTCATAGTATATATTTTTTAATCACTAATTAATTTTACTTTTGTAATTGTATCTTTGTTTAAACAAGGTCAATTTATATTCCATAGTCAAAACATTGACAAAATGTCATTAAAATAATACCAAAAATCATTAAAATCAGACAATTTGTCTTAAAAAATTAACAAATATGAGTTTTTTCAAAAATATATTTAAAGAAAATGCAAACACTTCCAAGGAAGAAGTAAATGAGACAGCCAAATTTTATACATTAGATAAAATGGAACAATTTGATGAAATAGATGAAATTTCTCAAACAAAACCGGTTGTCCTTTTCAAACACAGTAGACGATGCAGCATCAGTAGAATGGCGCTAAAACAATTTGATGCCGAGTTTAATTATCCCGAAGAAAAAATTGATTGGTATTTATTAGATTTGTTAAATCACAGAGATTTATCTAATGAAATTGCAAGCAGATATAACGTAGTGCATCAATCACCACAAATAGTAGTGATCAGAAATGGAAAAGCTGTTTTTAATGAATCACACGACAGTATTTCTGCGGAAGATTTGAAACAATTTACTTAATTTAAAATAAAAAAATCGCTTTTAAAAATTTAAAAGCGATTTTTTTATTCATTATTTATCTTCTAAATCTGTTGCCTGAAATTATAGATTTCAATTTTGCTTTTAAATCTTCACCTGAATCATAAACCATTTGTTCGTTTGTTGGAAACGGCACCGCTCTTCTGTCAAAATATTGAAAATAATCTTGTTCACAAGCTCGTTTATCACCATTATAATTAGCATATATATAATTGAAAACAAATTCACTTGTTAACGGATAGGCATCAATTAATTGTTTCGTATTTAAATCGTAAAATTCAACTTTAGCAGTGGTTTGCACAGATTTAAATTGGGTAAATTCGTAAATGCTTGCTGAAATTGTTTTCATAACATCTACAACCATCGGTTTACCTTCAGAATCTTTAACTTGAACACCTTTGTCATCTAAAAGTGGTTTTGTTCCGTCTTTAATTTGTTTTTCTTTAACAAATTGTTTTTCTCTAACTTGTTCTGGTGAAATTTTAATTTCTCTGAAATTTACAACCAATGAAAAATCATAAAAAATATCGCTTTGTTTTTTATTATGATATACTGTCCATTTATCATTAATTCCGTACGTACTAAAATCCAATAAATCATCTTGTAAACGAGATGGAATAACCATATTTGTTTCGTTTTTAGTAGACACGAATACAAAATCAGTTCCTTTAAATTTCGCTTGATCCATTAAATCGAGAACATCTTTATAGTTAGGATTTAACTTATCTAAGTAAGCTAAATCATCATACGCTTCACGAATGACTAACTTATTTTTAGATGCAAGTAGTTTTTTTGCATTATTGTATAAATAAATAGACAAATCAGATTTACTCGCAATTAATTCGTTAGAATAATCGTTAAAGGGAAAAATAGCGTTTCTGTTTTCTTTCAATAACATTAAAGGCAAAACACCTCTTATTCTATCTTGTCGATTGTGTAATTGGTTATACAAATTATAGATTTTCTCTAAATTTGCTGGATTTTTTTCTTTTACCAATAATGATAAATTATTTAAATCACGTTCTTTCGCTTTGGCAAATGCTTCTTCCAAAAGATATACATAATCTTGATTTCCTTTGGCATTTTTATTTGTTCTTAAACCATCTAAAGCTCTTTCAATAGCGCCATCATAGTCGCCATTACTTAACATAGACTGCGTTTTTTTTACTCCACAGGAAAACAGAAACAAGGTTAGTAATAGTAAAATAATTCTTTTCATATATACACTTTTAGATTTGGGAAACAATAGCGTGCTTAATTTAAAATTTCAATTCAATTGCTGGAAGTAATTTGCTTGATACTTCTCCAAAACCAATTCTAATTTGGTCATTTTGACAATATCCTCTTATGATTACGGTGTCGTTATCGTTAATAAATTTACGTTCCGAACCATCATTCATTTTGATAGGATTTTGTCCACCCCAAGACAATTCTAACATTGAACCGAAAGAATCTGGTGTTGGTCCTGAAATTGTACCACTTCCCATCATATCTCCAGAATTCACTCTACATCCATTGATTGTATGATGTGCCAATTGCTGACTCATAGTCCAATACATATATTTAAAATTAGAGTTTGACACTATCGTTTCAACAGCATTTTCTGGCTGGATGGCAACTTGTAAATTAATATCGTAAGAATGATTACCGGTTTGTTGTAAATAAGGCAATGGTGTTGGTTGTTGTTCAGGTGATGAGCATTTAAAGGGCTGTAAAGCATCTAAAGTAACGATCCAAGGTGAAATGGATGACGCAAAGTTTTTTGCTAAAAATGGACCTAATGGTACATATTCCCATTTTTGAATATCTCTTGCCGACCAATCATTAAATAAAACCATTCCAAAAATACATTCTTCTGCATCTGCTACAGAAACAGGTTCTCCCATCAAATTTGCATCCGTAGTAATAAAAGCAGTTTCTAATTCGAAATCTACCAATCTTGAAGGTCCAAAAACAGGTTGAGTTTCGCCATTTGGTAACGTTTGTCCGTATGGTCTGTGAACTGGAATTCCACTTGGAACAATTGTAGAACTTCTTCCGTGATATCCTACAGGAATATGCAACCAGTTTGGTAATAATGCATTTTCTGGATCGCGAAACATTTTTCCTACATTAGTAGCGTGCTCTTTACTTGAATAAAAATCGGTGTAATCACCAATTTGAACTGGTAATAACATTTCAACATCATCTATTTTAAAAATAACAATGTTTTTATGAGAATCATTATCTCTTAATTTTGGATTGGTATCTAAAAAGATATCCGATAATCTATTTCGTACTAAACGCCAAGTTTTTCTTCCGTCAGAAATAAAATCGTTAAGCGTATCTTGCATAAACATATCATCAGTAAGTTCAATGCCATCAAAATACCCTAATTGTTGTAAAGCACCCATATCAATGGCATAATCACCAATTCTGGTCCCTATTGTAACTACATCTTCTTTAGTGATAAAAACTCCAAATGGAATGTTTTGAATTGGAAAATCACTATCTTTTTTAACATCTAACCAAGAGTTTTTACTTGGATCATTGGCAAAATTTGGCATATCTTTATGTTCTATTTTTTGTTGATAATTGAGTAATCAAAATTAAACTATCCTTTCAATTTACCAAACATTTTTTGTATTTTTGACAAAATTTAAATTTATACTAAAAAATGCAACGCGACGAACTTATTTTTGACCTAATTTTAGACGAGCAAGACAGACAAATTCATGGAATTGAATTAATTGCTTCAGAAAACTTTGTGAGCGACCAGGTAATGGAAGCTGCTGGTTCATGTTTAACCAATAAATACGCAGAAGGATATCCTGGAAAAAGATACTATGGAGGTTGTGAAGTAGTAGATATTGTAGAACAAGTTGCTATTGATCGAGTAAAAGAATTATTTGGAGCTGAATATGCTAATGTACAACCACATTCTGGTTCGCAGGCAAATACAGCTGTTTTTGCAGCATGTTTAAAACCAGGAGATAAAATTTTAGGATTCGATTTGGCCCACGGTGGGCATTTAACGCATGGATCTCCCGTAAATTTTTCAGGTAAATTATATACCGCAAGTTTTTATGGTGTAGAAGAAGAAACTGGATTATTAAATTACGATAAAATTCAAGAAATTGCAACTAAGGAACAACCTAAAATGATTATTGCAGGAGCGTCTGCTTATTCTCGTGATATGGATTTTAAACGTTTCCGTGAAATTGCAGATTCAGTTGGAGCATTATTATTAGCTGATATTTCACATCCTTCTGGATTGATTGCAAAAGGCTTGTTAAATGATCCAATTCCTCACTGTCATATAGTAA
This sequence comes from Flavobacterium sp., assembly GCF_044361065.1. Lineage (GTDB taxonomy): Bacteria > Bacteroidota > Bacteroidia > Flavobacteriales > Flavobacteriaceae > Flavobacterium. Next base: position 11,395 of record NZ_JBIKJI010000012.1, on the reverse strand, counting down.
CAACAACTACACATAAGACTTTACGTGGTCCTCGTGGTGGATTAATTATGATGGGAAAAGATTTTGAAAACCCTTGGGGATTAACGACTCCAAAAGGTGATATAAGAATGATGAGTCATATATTAGATATGTCTGTTTTCCCCGGAAATCAAGGAGGTCCGTTAATGCATATTATTGCCGCTAAAGCAGTTGCGTTTGGTGAAGCGTTAACAGATGAATTTTTCCGTTATGCTTTACAAATGCAAAAAAATGCAAAAGCTATGGCAGAAGCGTTCAACAAAAGAGGTTATAAATTAATTTCTGGAGGAACTGATAATCATATGATGTTGATTGATTTACGCAACAAAAATATTTCAGGTAAAGACGCTGAAAACGCATTGGTTAAAGCTGAAATTACTGTAAATAAAAATATGGTGCCATTTGATGACAAATCTCCATTTGTTACTTCTGGAATTCGTGTTGGAACACCAGCAATTACAACACGTGGATTAGTTGAAGAAGATATGGAAACAGTTGTTGCTTTAATTGATAAAGTATTAATGAATTACACTAATGAAGCTATAATAGAAGAAGTAGCTGAAGAAGTTAACGAACTTATGGGCGAAAGAGCCATGTTTGTTTTTTAATTGATACAGAAATAAAAAGTAAACTAAATAAAAAAGGTATTATGTAGCAATCATAATGCCTTTTTTAAACAAATACACTTTTTTAAACATTATAAACCTCATAACCTTTAACACAACACCTTTTAAACTCTTAAACAAATAAACTCATAAACATTATAAACCTCATAACCTTAAAATCATGTCCATTTTACGATTGCAATTACCCACAGATCCAAGATGGGCAAATATAGTAGAAGAAAACTTAGAAGATATTTTAAGTGACCATGCTTGGTGCGAACAAAAAGCAGCCACAAATGCCATAATGCTTATTATTAATAATGCAGAGAAAGAAGATTTGGTTACAGAAATGACTTCGATTTCTATTGAAGAAATGCAACATTTTCAAATGGTTCATGATATTATTAAGGCACGTGGTTACGAGTTTTTAAGAGAACGAAAAGACGATTATGTAAACGAATTAGCCAAATTTATGAAGCAATCTTCTGACGGAAGTAGAGCATGTGGTTTAATAGAACGTTTACTTTTTGCAGCTATGATTGAAGCCAGAAGTTGCGAACGATTTAAAGTACTTTCTGAAAATTTAAAAGACGAAGAATTAGCTCAGTTTTATAGAGATTTAATGGAAAGTGAAGCCGCTCATTATACCACTTTTATAAACTTAGCCAGAAAATATGCAGAAAATATTGATGTAGAAAAACGTTGGAAAGCTTGGTTAGCATTCGAAGCGAGTGTAATAGCTAAATATGGTGAAGGTGTTACTGTACATGGCTAAAATTCAAAAGTCAAAAGTCAAAAGCCGAAAGCAGATAGCAGATAGAATCTTAAAAAATAAATAAAATATAAAATAAAATGGCAATAAATAAATACGCATTTCTTTCGTTTCTATTTCTTTCATTAACCGTTCAAGGACAAGAAAGAAACTTACAAAATATTAAAAAACTAACTTTTGGTGGTGATAATGCTGAGGCTTATTTTAGTCCGGATAGTAAAAACTTAACCATGCAAGTTACCAATACTCAATTTGGTGTGCCTTGCGATCAAATTTACTCGTTAGATTTGACACAACCCATAACTGATTTTAACAATTTGAAATTAATATCTACAGGAAAAGGAAGAACCACTTGTTCATATTATATGCCAGATGGAAAACACATTATTTATGCTTCTACGCATGAAGTGAATGTAGCTTGTCCTGCTCCACCAAAACCAAAAGACGGAAAATATCTTTGGGCCATTTATCCTGAATTTGAAATTTATATGGCAACTAAAGCGGGTGAGATTGTAAAAAAATTAACTAATTCTCCAGGTTATGATGCGGAAGCGGTGGTTTCTCCTGACGGAAAAAAAATAGCCTTCACAAGTATTCGTTCTGGTGATTTAGAAATTTATACTATGGACATTGACGGAAGCAATTTAAAACAAATTACGTTTGGTTTGGGATATGATGGCGGATGTTTCTTTTCACACGACAGTAAAAAATTAGTCTTTCGTTCCTCTCGTCCTAACACAGAAAAAGATATTAAAGAATACAAAGACTTATTGGCAGAAAATTTAGTGATGCCAACTAATATGGAAATCTATACTTGCAATATTGATGGCTCAGATTTAAAGCAAATCACCAAATTAGGCAAAGCCAATTGGGCGCCATTTTTTCATCCATCGGACAAAAAAATTATTTTTTCATCCAATCATCACGCTACTAAAGGATATGATTTTCAATTATATATGATTAATATCGATGGTACGGGATTGAAACAAATTACCTATGAAAGTGAATTTAATGCGTTTCCACAATTTTCGCCTGACGGAAAAAAATTAGTATTTTCAAGTAATCGCCAACAAGATAAAGCGCGTGAAACAAATGTTTTTATTGCGGATTGGGTTGAAACAGATGACGTTGAAAATGCGGATAGTAAAAATTTAAAAAAACATATTTCGTATTTAGCTTCTGATGCCTTAGAGGGAAGACTTTCAGGAAGTAAAGCTGAGAAAACAGCAGCAAAATATATTGAAAGTGAATTTAAAAAATTAGGTTTACAACCATACAACAAAACATTTTTACAACCTTTTTCGTATCGCTACAAAACCAATCCACATGCAGATTCAACAGTTGTAGGAGATTTATTAAATTCGAATAATGTAGTAGCTTACTTGGACAATGGCGCAAATAAAACTATTGTAATAGGGGCACATTATGACCACTTAGGAAGAAACGAACATAATAATTCTACCAAACCTTTTTCAAAAGGGATGATTCATAATGGTGCAGACGACAATGCTTCTGGTGTTGCTGGTGTGTTAGATTTGGCTCGTATCTATGCAAAAAACAACACAAAAGAAAAAGTGAATTTCATTTTTGCTCTGTTTTCTGGTGAAGAAGATGGTTTAATTGGTTCGAAGCATATGGCTGAATCGATAAAAACACTGTATCCAAATGTAATCACAATGATTAATATGGATATGATTGGAAGATTAGACGACAAAAAAAGTCTTGTAGTTGGAGGAACAGGCACCTCTCCTATTTTCTCAGAATTAATTCAACGTAACAAACCTGCTGGATTTGGAGTTACAGAAGAAACTGGTGGAATTGGACCATCTGATCATACTTCATTTTACTTAAAAGATATTCCAGTACTATTTTTATTTACAGGAACGCATGAAGATTATCACAAACCAAGTGATGATGAAGAAAAAATTAATTATTATGGCGTAACCAATATTGTAAATTATGTTTTTAGAATCGCAAATGAATTGGCCGATAAAGAAAATATAGAATTTACCAAAACCAAAATAAACAGCGAAAAGAAAATGGCAAAATACAAAGTAACACTTGGTATTATGCCTGATTATGCTGAACATGGAGATGGTTTACACGTAGATGGCGTAACTGAAGACCGTCCAGCCATTAAAGCTGGAATTAAAGAAGGAGATATAATTACAAAAATTGGTGATTGCGAAGTAAAAGAAGTTTATAGTTATATGGAATGTTTATCTAAAATTAACTCCGGTGAAACGAAAGAAGTTATTTTTATTAGAGACGGAAAAACTAATAAGGTAAACGTAACGTTTTAATAAAAACTATAAAATGACAAACGAGCAAACCGCCATAAAAGCCACTTATTTTAGTATTATTGGCAATACAAGCTTAGCACTTATTAAAGGATTGGCGGGTTTTTTCGGAAATTCTTATGCATTAGTTGCTGATGCTATAGAATCTACAACGGATATTTTTGCTTCGTTTTTAGTTTTATTTGGAATTAAATATTCAAACCGACCTGCAGATGAAAATCATCCTTATGGACATGGAAGAGCTGAACCTTTAATTACTTTTCTTGTAGTTGGATTTTTAATTACTTCTGCTACAATTATTGCCTATGAAAGTATATTAAATATTGGGACGCCTCATGATTTACCAAAATCTTGGACACTAATTGTTTTAGGATTAATAATTTGTTGGAAAGAATATTCGTTTCAAACCGTAATGAAAAAAAGTATAATTACCAATAGCTCTTCTTTAAAAGCAGATGCTTGGCACCATAGAAGTGACGCGATAACTTCGGTTGCCGCTTTCATAGGAATTTCAATTGCTTTAATTTTAGGAAAAGGATACGAATCTGCTGATGATTGGGCGGCTTTATTAGCTTCTTTTTTTATTCTTTATAATAGCTATATGATTTTCCGACCTGCACTTGGTGAAATTATGGACGAACATAGGTATGATGATTTAGTAGAAAATATTCGTCAAGAATCGTTAAAAGTAGATGGGATAATCGGTACAGAGAAATGTTTTATTAGAAAAGCAGGAATGAAATATCACGTTGATTTACACGCTATTGTAGATGCAACTATTACAGTTAAAGAAGGGCACGATTTGGCACACAAACTAAAAGACACCTTAAGAAGTGAAATATTAGAGTTAGGACACGTATTAATTCATATTGAACCGAATGAATAATTAAAAAATGAAAAGCAAAATACTAAATTTTCTTCTTATCATTTTCTCACTCTTTGGTTATTTGGAATGGAGCGGAAATAATCATTTATTTTTGTTTGAAGCAGAAATTGAAATTTTTTCTAAATTATTTACAAGACCAATTTCAGTTCTTCATCCATTTATTGTTTTGCCAATAGCAGCTCAATTTATCTTACTATTTACCTTGTTCCAAAAAAAACCAAGTAAAAAATTAACCTATATTAGTATTTTTTGTTTAGGCATCTTATTAGGATTTATGCTAATCATTGGAATAATTAGTTTAAACTACAAGATCGCACTTTCAACGATTCCATTTATAGTAGTTTCAATAGTAACAATGCTACATCATAGAAAATTTAAAGAATAAAAAAACCTTCCAATTTCTGAAAGGTTTTGTTTTTATATAAAAGAATTTTTAATATTCAAATCGTATATCAAAATTACATATTTCTTCTGTATTGTCCTCCTACTTCAAACAACGCGCTGGTAATTTGTCCTAACGAACATACCTTTGTAGCTTCCATTAATTTATCGAAAATATTTTCGTTACGAATAGCGGCATCTTGTAAATTACTCAAATGCTGATTTACGTGATCTAAATTCGATTTTTGAAGATTATTAAGCATGTCAATTTGATAGGCTTTCTCTTCTTCCGTTGCACGAATAACCTCAGCAGGAATAACCGTTGGAGATCCTTTTGAACTTAAGAAGGTATTTACACCAATAATCGGAAATTCACCTGTATGTTTCAAAGTTTCATAATACAAACTCTCTTCCTGAATTTTAGAGCGTTGGTACATGGTTTCCATTGCACCTAATACGCCTCCACGTTCTGTAATTCGGTCAAATTCTTGTAACACGGCATCTTCTACTAAATCGGTTAATTCTTCGATAATGAACGAACCTTGAATTGGATTTTCGTTTTTCGCCAAACCTAATTCTTTATTAATAATCAACTGAATTGCCATAGCTCTTCGCACAGATTCTTCTGTTGGAGTAGTAATGGCTTCGTCATACGCATTCGTATGTAAGGAATTACAATTGTCGTAAATCGCATACAAAGCTTGTAGTGTCGTACGAATATCATTAAAATCAATTTCTTGCGCATGTAACGAACGTCCTGAAGTTTGAATGTGGTATTTCAACATTTGTGCTCTTTCATTCGCTCCATATTTGTTTTTCATGGCTTTTGCCCAAATTTTTCGAGCTACACGACCAATAACTGCATATTCTGGATCCACTCCGTTAGAGAAAAAGAACGATAAATTCGGACCGAAATCATTGATATTCATTCCGCGACTCAAATAGTATTCTACATAAGTGAAACCATTGGCTAACGTAAATGCTAATTGGGTAATTGGGTTCGCTCCTGCTTCAGCAATGTGATATCCTGAAATAGAAACTGAATAAAAATTACGAACGTTTTGTTTGATGAAATACTCCTGAACATCACCCATTAAACGTAAAGCGAATTCTGTAGAGAAGATACAGGTATTTTGCGCTTGATCTTCTTTTAAAATATCCGCTTGCACTGTTCCACGAACTTGTGCTAACGTTTTAACTTTGATATCATTATAAACATCTAATGGCAAAACTTGGTCACCAGTTACGCCTAAAAGCATCAAACCTAAACCATTATTCCCTTCTGGCAAATCGCCTTGATACGTCGGACGCGTTACGCCTTTTTGCTTATAAATTTCGTTGATTTTAGCTTCGACTTCAGCTTGTAAACCATTTTCAATAATGTATTTTTCACAATTTTGATCAATAGCTGCATTCATAAAGAATCCCAACAACATTGGCGCTGGTCCATTAATCGTCATAGACACCGAAGTCATTGGATGACTCAAATCGAAACCAGAATACAATTTTTTCGCATCGTCTAAACAACAAATCGAAACTCCGGCATTACCAATTTTCCCATAAATATCAGGACGAATGTGAGGGTCATTTCCGTACAAAGTCACCGAATCAAAAGCTGTTGATAATCGTTTTGCTGGCAATCCTGCAGAAACATAATGAAAACGTTTGTTGGTTCGTTCTGGACCACCTTCGCCAGCAAACATTCTACTTGGGTCTTCACCTTCTCTTTTAAATGGATACAAACCAGACGCAAAAGGAAATTCTCCAGGAACGTTTTCTTGTAAATTCCATTTTAAAATGTCGCCCCAAGCTTGGTATTTTGGCAAAGCTACTTTTGGAATTTGCGAATGCGATAACGATTCGGTATGTGTTGCGATTTTAATTTCTTTATCTCGAACTTTAAAACTGTACACAGGATTCTTGTATTTATTAACTTTTTCATCCCAAGTTAAAATGATTTCCCAGTTGTAAGGGTCTAAGTTCATTTTTACTCGGTCGAATTCTTTAGTCAATAACGAAACGAAATCTTTGTTATCGGCATTGATTTTTAAAGAATCTTCAACTATTCCTGCTTTATCTAATTGTGGTAAATTACCGTTAACCGATTCCACAGTTTTGAAAATTCCGTATAATTTTTGAGCTACTTCTACTTGAGAAAGTGCCGTTTCATCGTATTTTCTATTATTTTCTGCAATTTCAGATAAATAACGCGTTCTATGAGGTGGGATTACGAAAATCTTCTCACTCATTTCACGAGTAATTTCAAAGGTCGATTTTAAATCAGCTCCTGTTTTTTCTACAATCTTATCCATTATAGATTTATAGAGTGTATTCATACCTGGATCGTTAAACTGCGATGCAATTGTTCCGAAAATAGGCATAGTATTGGTATCTACATCCCATAAATTATGATTGCGTTGGTATTGTTTTTTTACATCACGAATCGCATCTAAAGCACCGCGTTTGTCGAATTTATTCAGCGCTACTAAATCAGCAAAATCCAACATATCGATTTTTTCCAATTGCGTTGCAGCTCCAAATTCAGGTGTCATTACGTATAACGAAACATCAGAATGATCCATAATTTCTGTATCCGATTGTCCAATTCCAGACGTTTCTAAAATTATGATATCGTATTTAGCCGCTTTCAATACTTCAATAGCTTCAGCCACATATTTTGACAAGGCTAAATTGGATTGACGGGTTGCCAACGAACGCATATAAACTCTTGAATTGTTAATGGCATTCATTCGAATTCTATCGCCTAATAAAGCGCCGCCTGTTTTACGTTTTGATGGATCAACCGAAATTAATCCGATAGTTTTTTCTGGGAAATCGATTAAAAAACGACGAACCAATTCATCTACTAAAGATGACTTTCCAGCGCCACCTGTACCGGTAATTCCTAAAACAGGAATTTTGGACGTTTCATTCTTTTGGTGAATTTGGTCAAAAACAGATTTTGCAATTTCTGGAAAATTCTCAGCAGCAGAAATCAATCTTGCAATAGCGGTTGGGTTTTTCTCTTCTATGTGCGATAATTCTCCAGTTAATTTATCTCCAATTGGATAATCAGAACGTTTGACTAAATCGTTAATCATACCTTGTAATCCCATAGCACGACCATCATCTGGAGAATAAATTCTTTCGATGCCATATTCGTGTAATTCTGAAATTTCTGAAGGTAAGATAACGCCTCCGCCTCCGCCAAATATTTTGATATGACCAGCTCCTTTTTCATTAAGTAAATCGAACATGTATTTAAAATACTCGTTATGTCCACCTTGATATGATGTCATTGCAATCGCATTCGCATCTTCTTGAATGGCAGTATTGACAACTTCTTCAACACTTCTATCATGTCCAAGATGGATAACCTCTACACCTGTCGCTTGGATAATTCTTCGCATTATGTTAATGGCTGCATCGTGTCCGTCAAAAAGTGACGCTGCGGTTACAATTCTTACTTTATTAACAGGAATATAAGGTATTTGTGGTTCCATTTTTAAATATTAATCGATTTTAAGGGTGCAATTTACGAATTTAATAATTTTTATTTCTAATTTATAGGTGTAAAAAATCAATAAAAATTTAAAAATAATGTGTTATTTGAAATTATAAAATGTGGAGTATCTAAAATCAAAAATTAGAACTAATATAAATCTTTAAATTCGATTTGATTAAAGTAACTATTTTTGAAATTTAACATGTTCAACAATAAGTATAACAAAATCTTAACAGTATTAACTAGCTAAAATTCTGATATTTGCGAAATAATAAATAGTTTTTTAAGGTTAGTTTTTAGTTAAGAAACAACTGAAATTCAGGTTTCAGTTGTTTTTTTTTATACCTTATTTTGATTTTTTATATATTGAATTACTTCCGAATTAAATAATTCCCATTTTTCTACGTTCACCACATGACCGCAGTTTTCTAAAACGAGTAATTTTGAGGTTTTGTAGTGACTCTCCACTACTTTTCTAACAGAAGGTAAAAACATGTAATCTTCGTTTCCCATTACATAAAGAGTAGGAACTGCTAATTCCACTTGACGAAACCATTTTAAAATTGGGTTAATCTCAGCTGTTAGCTTAAACCATTTTATAAATTCTTTTTGATAAAGTTTTTTTGCTTCATTGATGAATAATAATCGAGATTGCTTGTGGTTTTTATTTGGCATAATTACAAACGCAAAAAAACGATACAAAACCAAATAGGGCAAAACATATTTAAACATATTGCCTAATCGCATTAAAATTTGTGAACGAAAATTCATTTTCAAAATAGCGCCGCCCATAATCATACTCTGTACTCTGTTTTCGTACATTTCTGCAAATTGTCGGATTACGATTGTTCCTAAAGAAATTCCTATGAAGTGTGATTTTTGAATATTTAAATGATTGAGAACTTCTAAAACATCATTAGCGATGGCTTTAAATGTATATTTTTTAGTAATTTTCTCTTTGGAATTGCCATGACCACGAAGATCTAATAATAAAACATTAAAATGCGCTTTAAATTCTTTTATCTGTTTAAACCAAATAGAAGAACTACCACCTGCGCCATGAACAAACGTTACCCATTCAGTCGTGTTTTTATTTTCGTATGTGGTATAAGCTATCATTTTATTTGTAAATGTAAAGCTTTTCTTGCAACAAAGTGAAATAATCAAACGCTTTAACTAAACGGCTTCCATACCAAGAAAACATTTCACTATCAACAAAAATAGTTTTTGCGTGGTGCGTATGTCTGCCTAATTCGAATGCATGTTCATCTGTAAAAGGAAAAGGTTCGGAAGATAAAAAAACAAAATCAGGATCACCTTGAATTCGCATTTTATTAATAACCACTTCAGGATATCGTCCTTCATATTTTGGATTAGTATCATAAATATTTTCTAATCCGTTAAGTTTTAGCATCTCATTAATAAACGTATCGCCAGCAGCAACCATATATGGGTTAGCCCAAATAAAATACGCTACTTTTTGTTTCGCATTTTCTTCAAATTTTGAAGCCACAAGAGTTTGAATTTTTTGATATCCGAAGTTAATTTTATCAATCCACTTTTGTGCATTGGTTCTTTTATTAAACAGATTTCCGAAATCTTCAATCATTTTATTATTGTCGGCAATCGTAACGATATCTGTCACCCAAACTGGACAAATAGTTCTTAATTGCTCTACAATTTCTTTGGTGTTTTCTTCTTTATTGGCAATAATTATATCGGGTTGTAAGGCTTTTATTTTATCGAATTTGATGGTTTTCGTACCGCCAATAATTTCTTTAGTAAATTTAAAATGAAGCGGATGTACACAAAACTTCGTAATACCAACAATTTCATCTTCCAAACCTAAATCGTATAATAATTCGGTTTGTGAAGGCACTAAAGAAATAATTCTCTTTGGAGTATTTTCAAAAGTGTGAATGGTGCCAAGTTGGTCTGTGAATTGTTTCATTTTTAATGGTGAAGGATTTAAGGTATTAGGTAAAGGGTTTTGATTTGTAAAGAAAACTTTTTTACTTTTTACTCAAAATTTGCTCCATTTCTAGTTGCAACTTCAACGCTTCTTCCCTTGCCTTTTCAGCAAAATCAGTTCCGTTTGACGCGTAAATTATACCTCTTGAAGAATTGATTAATAAGCCAACGTTTTCATTCATTCCGTATTTACAAACTTCGGCTAAACTTCCGCCTTGAGCACCAACTCCTGGAACTAACAAGAAACTATTTGGTACAATTTTTCTAATTTCTGTAAAATATTCTGCTTTTGTAGCCCCTACAACATACATTAAATTTTGACTGTTTTTCCAATTTTTAGACGTTTCTAAAACTGTTTTATATAATTCTTGCCCATTTGTATCTAACGTTTGAAAATCGAAAGCACCTTCGTTTGACGTTAAAGCTAACATAATGGTATGTTTGTTTTCAAAAGCCAAAAAAGGTTCTACAGAATCTTTTCCCATATAAGGCGCAACAGTAACCGAATCAAAATTTAAATCTTCAAAAAAAGCTTTAGCAAACATTGTTGATGTATTTCCTATATCACCTCTTTTTGCATCGGCAATTGTGAAAATATCGGGATAGTTATTGTTTATATAATCGATTGTTTTCTGTAAAGCTTGCCAACCTTTGATACCATAAGCTTCATAAAAAGCCGTATTTGGTTTGTACGAAACACATACATCGTGCGTAGCATCAATGATCGCTTTATTAAATTCGAAAATTGGATCCTCTGTTGTTAATAAATGTGCTGGGATTTTAGTCAAATCAACATCTAAACCAATACATAAAAATGATTTTTTTAGACGAATTTGCTCAATAAGTTGTGAAGTAGTCATTTTGTTTGTTTTATGATTACAAAAGTATAAATAATTTAATTGAGAAGTAACAAACCTGCAATATGTTTTGTTATAAAAATGAAACAAAATGCATAAT
>NZ_JBIKJI010000115.1:0-7093 GCF_044361065.1 Flavobacterium sp. | reverse complement strand
GATATGAATGCTTGTGAAGTAATTTGGTCTTTTTTCAAAAGATTTAGAAGACTATAAGAAATTAAGCTTTGATTTATTCCATAAAAAAAGAGGTCTATTAAGACCTCTTTTTCATTTGCTCCCTCTCTTGGGCTCGAACCAAGGACCCTCTGATTAACAGTCAGATGCTCTAACCAACTGAGCTAAGAAGGAAGTTGCTTCTTTATTTAAGCGAGTGCAAATATAATTGAATTTTTATTTTAAAAAAATATTTTTGCAGTTTTTTGATTTTAAATAAAATGCATTATTTAATATATACAAGTTCCTTGAACAAGTTTTACTCCTTGAAAACCGATTCCTAATCCACTTGATAAAATTTATAAAGGAGTTGTGAATAGGTTTAAAATTGAAGGGATATCAAGTGAAATAATATTAAGTAAAGTAAAAAACTAACGATTAATAATTTCCAATATAGCTTTATTATTAAACGATTTCAATATTACTTTACCTTCTCTATCAAGTAGAAAATAACACGGATTAGAATACGCATTTAAAACTTGTTGATACGCTCTATTTGGATCTAAAGATTTTAAATTGATTGCAGCTGTTTCAAGTTGGTTTTTTTCTATAAAAGGCAACCATTTGTCTTCTTCTTTATCATTAAGTATAGTTACCCATTCTGTTTTTTTATTTGGATATTTTTCCTTGATATTTACCATAAACTTCTTAATTTCTGGTATTTTATCGATACAATGTTGGCAAGTTGGACTAAAAAAAGTGACTAATGTATATTCATTTTGGGAGTAAATATCTTGAATTTTTACCGCTGTGCTGTCTTTCTTAGCAAATGACAATTCTGGAAAAATACTATTTAATGGCACTTTTTTATTTGTATCGTATTCATTGGTGAACTTATTCATATCGGTATCTGAAAACGATTTACAAGTATTGTCTTTGATGTAATTTTCATACAGATGATTGTACGCGATTTCTAAATTAGAACTTTCAAAAAAAGCTAAATTTGCCGAGATGTACTTTGTAAAAATGGAGTAATTTTGTGTTTTACAATCCAGACCTTTCAATAATTTATCTATGTGTTTAATGTAATTTTCATTGGTTAAAGGTAAAATAGTAACCAGTTTATATAATAATTTATTGATGTTTGGTAAAAATGCCAATCTTTTATCATTTGAATTTACGGTATCAAAAAACGAATCATAGGCTATTTGCTGTTCATTTGCGTCTGTAATTTTTGGTGATTGCGTTTTGTTTTCCGCCCAAAAATAAATGTATAACATCGAATTTGGATATTTTTTCTGAAGTTGATTTCTGCTTTCAGCTTGTTCAAGTTTTGATAGCGCGTTGGTTTTTCTTTGATAATCTAAAAAATCTTTATTTAGTGCGTTTGATAAAATTTCCCAATTTTGAATGTTGGTTCCAGATGCTTTTAACTGAAGAGAATTGCCATTATCAATAGCTAATTCAATAAAATTTGGATTCGATTTTAGCGCTAATTTATAAATAGCCCCAACAATTTTTTTAGGTTCTTTAAAAACCACTTTTTGAATATTGTTTGTGATTTTTACACTATCTACAACATAGTTTTTTTTATTTGTCCCAAAAACAAATGAAAGTTGCACCGTTTCATTTACTAAATTTTGGGTTTGAATACTTATTTCATAGCCTTGTTTGGCTATTGGTTTTATATTGGTTTTCTTTTGAGAATAGCTATTTCCATAATAACATAAAATTACTAATATAAAAAGGAAGTTATAAGTTTTAAAATTATTGTTCATTGTTTTCGTCAATTACTTTATTAAGGAGCGAATTTGCATTAGGATAACATTTATTTAATAAATTAAGTGTATTTATGTGAGGTCGCTTCTTTTTCATTTTGAGAAGTTGTAAATAAAATTTTACAATATCTTGCTCATTATATGCTATTTCAGAAATACTCTTCTTACTAATTGTTTTGAAAATATTATTTAAGTTATTCATATCTTATAAATTAATTTAACATTATTTCCTAAAACAAAAAAATCAATCTATGATAATAAACTCTGATCTTCTGTTTTCTTGATGTTGCGCTTCAGTACAAATAATTCCATCAGCGCAAACGTTTATTAATTTTGATTCACCGTAACCTGACGCTTTTAATCGCTCTGGTGCAATGCATTGATTAATTAACCAATCTCTGGTAGATTCAGCTCTTTTTTGAGATAATTTTTGATTGTATTCCGATGCATATTGACTATCCGTATGTGAACGAACATCGATATTCATTTGTGGATACTCTTTCATAATGTCTGCGATTTTTTGCAATTCTAATGCCGCATCATTACGAATAAGAGACTTGTTTAAATCAAAATAAATAATTCGGATTCCAAGTATTTTTGCTAAATCAACTTCAGACAATTCTAACACTTTTTTCTTTAGTTTAAATTCAAGATTGGTGTTTTTTTCTTTAAAAGCAATTGGCCCTTCATAGGTTTCATAATCTGGGTGCGTGATGGTTACGAAATAGTTTTTTTGTTGTTCTAAATCGGGTACTTCAAATTTTCCATCTTTTGAAAGTAATTTTGCCATTTGTTTTTTGTTTCCATCTAAAAGTACCACTATAGCTTCAACAGGTTGGTTAGTCGCTTCCTCTTGAACGATAGCGTTGATTTTAAATATTTTAGGAATTTCTAATTCTTTGAAGCGATAAATATCGTCCTTACCTTTATTGTCTTCAAGGCGATTAGAAGTAAAAAAACCATCTTGAATTTGGTCTTTATAAATCAATCCGAAATCATCAAAAGAAGAATTTATTGGTTGTCCGAAGGTTTTAATTTCTTTATTTTCACTATCTAAATGAACATAATACATATCTAACCCTCCAAGTCCTGCTCTGGCATCAGAAGCAAAGATAAGCACATTATCTTGAGTGATAAATGGAAAAGTTTCTCTACCTTCAGTATTGATGTTATCTCCTAAATTTTCAGGTTCACCAAAAGTATCATTTTCCAATATAGCAATTTTGTAAATATCCGACATCCCTTTGTTTCCTGGTCTGTTTGAAGAAAAATACAATTCTTTTTCATCTGGAGAAAGTGCTGGGTGTGCGCAACTAAAATTATCACTATTAAAAGGTAATTCTATTACATTGGTCCATTTTTTGCCATCGTATGTGGCTTTGTATATTTTAAGTAAAACCGTATTTAATGTATCGGTTTTTGCTTTTGTTTTTAACTGATTATTTCGAGTGAAATACATTGTTTTGCCGTCTTTGGTAAACACCGCCGATGACTCGTTGTAAAATTTATTTATCTTAGCATTAAATCCTTTTGGTCCTTTTATAAGACTGTCTTTGTCAAAATCTACAACATATAAATTGGTGAACGATTCATTGGTCCAATTGTGTTTATTTAACAAAGATTTTTTTGTTGATTTTGTAGAACTAAACACCACTGATTTTTCTCCATAAAAAGCAGGTGAAAAATCAAAATATACTGAATTTATTCCTGCATTTTTTACTTTCGCTGTATTGATTGCTATGGTACTTTTTGATAAATATTCTTTATTTGAATTATACACTTTTACACGAGCGTCATCTGGATATTTTACTCCCATTTTTTGCATCAAAGCGTCTGCTTTTTCGTAATTCCCCTGAGTTTTTAATGCATTTACGTATTTGTTATACGTGTTTGCCGAAAGGTCATCTGTTACTGTAAATAAAGAATCGTACCAAATTTTTGCTGGAGCAAAATCCGCTTTATAATAATAAGCATTCGCTAAGTTTTCATACAATTCTTTCGATTTGTAACCGTCTTTTGCTAATTCTTCATACAATTTAATGGCTTGTGGATAGGCCAATTCATCATATTTCTTTTGAGCAAGATTCAACTTGCTTTCTTGAGCTATCAGAAACTGCGAGCTTATTAATACTGTTAATAAATATATTAGTTGCTTTTTCATAGTTTGTTTTTTAGAAAAATCTTGGTGATGCTACTTGTTTCTTTCTGCTAAATTCATATCTCAAAAACAATTCGTGAGAACCCGAATTGTAATTGGCTAATTTGGTGACTTCTGCATCGTATCCGTAACCAATAAACCAGTTGTCATTAACTTGAAATCCCGCTAAGGCACTCATAGCAGCATCCCATCTATAAGCCGCTCCTAAAGTAAATTTTTCTTGAAACAAAAAGTTTGCGGAAAGGTCCAATTGTAAAGGTGCGCCTTCGACAATTTTAGCCAAAAATGCAGGTTTAAATTGAATATCTGGGTTTATGTCTAATACTTTTCCTCCAATAATATGATAGTGCATACGCTCATAAGGCACAGAAGTAGCACTATAAGTAACTTGTGATTTATCAAAATGTTGCGTTTCTAACATATTTGGAATAGAGATTCCTAAGTACGTGGTTTCAGAATACCAATACGCACCCGCTCCAAAGTTTGGAGAAAAACGATTGTCTATATTATACTGTGCCAGCGCATCCCCTTGATTATATATGTGTAATTTCGAAAAATCTACATTTAATAAATGTGCAGTAGCACGAAGACCAAATGCCAATTTATAGGTATCCGATGTATTAATAGTGTAGGAGAAGTCCGCTGAAATTGTACTTTCGTCTGACGGCCCAATTACATCATTCATAAAGCTTAGACCTACCCCAACATTTGATTCCCTAAATGGAGAATGAATGGCAAATGTATTTGTAGTTGGCGCGCCATCTAATCCTACCCATTGGGTTCTGTGTAAGCCAAAAACACTAAGATTCCCTCTTGATCCTGCATAGGCAGGATTGATATTCATAGTGTTATACATATAATTAGTATATTGAGCATCTTGCTGTGCATACAGCGTTGCAATTGCAAAAAAACTAAAAATAATACTTCCTAAAACTTTTTTCATAGTATTGCTTTTTTTAAAGGGGGTGAAGTGAATTTTCACCCCTTTATTTTTTTATTTGTTCAGATATAAATATCCTACTCGTTGTTTCCATTCGCCAGTAGCGTTTTTGTATTTTAAGATATACCAATACGTTCCAACTGGCAATTCTGAAACTTGGCTTACTGTAACTCTACCTTCAGAAATACCTCTGAAGAATTTACCGTCTTGTCCGTATCCGTCTACACTGTAAACTTTTACTCCCCATCGGTTGTAAACTTCTAACTCGTTTTCTGGATATCTTTCAATGTTACGAATCACAAATACATCATTATCACCATCTCCATTTGGCGTTACCAAGTTGAAGATTTCTAAGTCATCATCAGAAGGTGTGTGATTATTTACCTCTAAATAATCTGGAATTCCATTTCCGTTTGGATCGAATGGCTCGTTTGGATTTGGTCCAATTTCTTCACCGTTTGATAATCCATCTCCATCACAATCTCCTTCTAAAAATTCTTGACTTAATGGTAACGTAGAATTTGCCATTATTGCATCACAGCCATCAGCTGGATCTGTTCCGTCAATAATTTCTTGACCATTAGTAACTCCGTCGCCGTCACAATCTGCATTATTCCAGCTTGCTGCTTGTGGAAGTGTAATACTTGAAGCTTCAAAATCACAAGGGTCGTTTGGATCAGTACCATCTAGAATTTCTTGTGCATCCGTAACTCCGTCTCCATCTGAATCTGTGTCTAAATAATTAGGAATACCATCGCCATCTGTATCATCGTTTCTTGGATCACCATCGTTATCTACATCTTCATCAATAGTGTCTATTCCATCACCGTCATCATCTACATCATATGGATCAACCGCTCCATCATTGTCTGTGTCTCCTGGCGTTTCACCACCGTTTGAATCAACTGGAATTCCATTAGCACCAATTGGTCCATCAACTTCCCCATCATTATCTGCATCTGTACCGCCTGCTTCAATTACGTCTAATACGCCATCATTATCTGAATCTAAATCCATATAGTTTGGAATACCATCTCCATCGGTATCACATAATGGAACTGCTGGAGTACAAACTGAATTTTCGTAACTGTCTAAGATACCGTCATTGTCAGAATCTAAATCTAAATAATTAGGAATACCATCGCCATCTGTATCTGTTGGAGTACAAGGCGCTGTTCCTGTACATCCGCTGTCTTCAATTGCATCTGGGATACCATCACCGTCTGAATCTACATCTAAGTAGTTAGGGATACCATCACCATCTGTATCTGTTGGAGTACAAGGAGCTGTTCCAGTACAACCGCTGTCTTCAACTGAATCTGGGATACCGTCACCGTCTGAATCTACATCTAAATAGTTAGGGATACCATCACCATCTGTATCTGTTGGCGTACAAGGAGCTGTTCCTGAACAACCGCTGTCTTCAATTGCATCTGGAATACCATCACCGTCTGAATCTACATCTAAATAATTAGGGATACCATCGCCATCTGTATCTGTTGGCGTACAAGGCGCTGTTCCAGTACAACCACTGTCTTCAACTGAATCTGGGATACCATCACCATCAGAATCTACATCTAAATAGTTAGGGATGCCATCACCATCTGTATCGGTTGGCGTACAAGGAGCTGCTCCTGTACAACCGCTATCTTCAACTGAATCTGGAATACCATCGCCATCTGAATCTACATCTAAATAATTAGGAATGCCATCACCATCCGTGTCAACTGGTGTTGCACCGTTTGGTCCTGCTTCAACTGAATCTGGGATGCCATCACCATCTGAATCTACATCTAAGTAGTTAGGGATACCATCACCATCTGTATCGGTTGGCGTACAAGGAGCTGTTCCTGTACAACCGCTATCTTCAACTGAATCTGGGATACCATCACCGTCTGAATCTACATCTAAGTAGTTAGGGATTCCGTCACCATCTGTATCTGTTGGCGTACAAGGCGCTGTTCCTGTACAACCGCTGTCTTCAACTGAGTCTGGGATACCGTCACCGTCTGAATCTACATCTAAATAGTTAGGAATACCATCACCATCTGTATCTGTTGGAGTACAAGGAGCTGTTCCAGTACAACCGCTATCTTCAACTGAATCTGGGATACCGTCGCCATCAGAATCTACGTCTAAATAGTTAGGGATTCCGTCGCCGTCTGTATCGGTTGGCGTACAAGGAGCTGTTCCTGTACAACCGCTGTCTTCAACTGAATC
>NZ_JBIKJI010000114.1:0-7137 GCF_044361065.1 Flavobacterium sp. | reverse complement strand
GTGATAAATCTGTAAAAATTGCTGGTGACGTGTTTACGAACGACATCATTTACTATATGAGAACGCAACACAATTTATTTGTAGGAGAAACTACTGCAGAAAAAATTAAAATACAAATTGGCGCTGCGATTGAAGACTTAGAAAGTCCTCCTGAAGATATGTCGGTTCAAGGACGAGATTTGTTAACTGGGAAACCAAAACAAGTTGACGTTTCTTACAGAGAAATTGCTAAAGCATTAGATAAATCTATTCAAAGAATTGAAGATGCTATTATGGAAACGTTATCTCAAACACCACCAGAATTAGCCGCAGATATTTACAACACAGGTATTTATTTAGCCGGTGGAGGTTCTATGTTAAGAGGTTTAGATAAACGAATTTCATTGAAAACAGATTTACCTGTTTATATCGCCGAAGATCCATTAAGAGCCGTTGTAAGAGGAACTGGAATGACGCTTAAAAACTTAGCGAAGTACAAAAATATCTTAATTAAATAAGCACGTAATACATGCAGCAAATTATAATTTTTCTTATAAAAAACAGCTATAAATTGCTGTTTTTGCTGCTTTTGGGTATTTCATTAACGCTTACAATTAAATCACATTCTTATCATAGAAGTCAGTATATTAATTCTTCTAACGCATTTTCAGGTTACACGTATAGCCAAATAAATAGCGTTAAAGAATATTTTGGACTGCAACAAAAAAATGAAGATTTAGCTAGAGAAAACGCACGGTTAAAAGAAATTTTATTCAACAAAAAAGACACAATTTTAGAAAGTAAAATTGTAGTACCGAATATTTTATCGGATTTTGTTGTGAGACAAGCAAAAGTGATAAAAAATTCTTACACCAAACAAGAAAACTTTTTAACGTTAAGTAAAGGTTCTTTTGAAGGTCTGAAAACCGATATGGCTGTGATTAGCGATAAAGGTGTGGTTGGAATTATTGAAAAAACATCAAAAAACTTTGCTACAGTAATCAGTATTCTTCATACTAAAAACCCATTAAACGGAAAGATAAAAAATTCTGATCATTTTGGTTCTATAACCTGGGATGGGAAAAATGCTGGATATGTACAACTTATTGATGTGCCAAAACTTGCCACATTAAAAAAAGGCGATACTATTGTAACTGGAGCGCAATCTGCGATATTTCCTGAAAACATTCCAATTGGAAAAATCGAACAAATTTTTGCCGAAAAAACCAGTAACAAATTTGTTATCAATGTAAGACTTTTCAACGATATGACGTCCCTTGGCTATGTGTACGTTATTGAAAATAAAAAGAAAAAAGAAAAAGAAGCGCTGGAAGAAGCAACAGAAAAAGATCCAACTAAGTAATAATGAACAGTAACTTCATTTTAAATTTAATCCGTTTTATTGTTTTGCTAACAATACAAATTGTTGTGCTTGAACAAGTGAAATTAGGCGGTTGGATTAATCCTTATTTGTATGTGCTTTTTATAATTTTATATCCAATTAACTCTAATAAATCTGGTTTTTTAGCCGCAAGTTTTTGTTTGGGATTAATTATGGATTTATTTTGTGATAGCGGAGGTGTACACGCAACTGCTTCATTACTTTTAGCCTATTTTAGACCTTTCTTCTTAAAGTTTGCATTCGGTTTAAGTTACGAATACCAAACCATCAGAATAGCTGATAAACTATCTGTAGACCGATTTACGTTTATTATGTCTGCAATTGTTTTTCATCATTTAATACTTTTTAGTTTAGAATTATATCGATTCGATTTGTTTTTTGAAATCATCACGAGAACAATTCTGAGCACTATTTTCACATTTGCAATTTGTATTATTAGTATTTACTTGATTAAACCTAATAAACGATGAGAAAGACTTTATTACCAACCCTTATCATTATATCATCTATCCTGTTATTGGTTCGTCTTTTTTATTTACAAATTATTGATGATACCCTAAAAATAAAATCGGAAAACAATGCCATTAAAATAAAATTCGATTTTCCAGAACGTGGTTATATTTACGATAGAAACGGTAAACTTTTAGTTGCCAATCAGCCGTCATATGACATTATGGTTGTTCCAAAAGAGGTGAAAGAAATTGACACTCTTGAATTTTGTACTATTCTTCAAATCACTAAAGAAGAATTTATAGAAAAAATAGAAAAAGCAAAAATTTATAGTCCAAGATTACCTTCTCTTTTTCTTTCACAATTAAATAAAACGGAATTTGCTGGATTTCAAGAAAAAATAAGAAAATACAATGGTTTTTATATTCAAAAACGTTCTTTAAGAGAATATCAAACCATTCATGGTGCCAATATTTTTGGATTTATTACACAAGTAAATGATGCAATAATTAAAGATAATCCTTATTATAAAAGTGGTGATTTAATTGGTCGTCAAGGAGTTGAAGAAGCTTATGAAGAAATTTTACGGGGTGTAAAAGGAGTAAAATATATTCTAAAAGACAAACACAATAGAGAAATTGGCTCATACAAAGAAGGGAAATTTGACACAATTGCCAAACAAGGTAGCGACGTGACCCTTTCTATAGATGGAGAATTGCAAAAATATGGCGAAGAATTAATGATAAATAAGCGCGGTGGAATTGTAGCTATAGAACCAAGTACGGGTGAAATTCTAGCTTTAGTTACCGCTCCATCTTATGATCCTGCTTTGTTGGTAGGTAGACAACGTTCAAAAAACTATACAAAATTATACAATGATTCCATTGCTAAACCTTTATTTGACAGAGGATTATTGGGTGAATTTCCTCCTGGGTCTCCTTTTAAAATTCTTACCGGTTTAGTAGGATTACAAGAAGGTGTAATTGACACCCAAACGTCATTTACGTGTAGCCACGGATTTTCTTATGGGCGTGGTGCATTTATGCGATGTCACTGTCCAGGTGGTGTAGTGCAATTAAATTTTGGTATTTACAAATCTTGTAACACCTATTTTGCAAATGTTTACAAGCGCACAATTGAAAAATATAAAAGACCAAAAGATGGAGTTGATGCTTGGGCTAATCACTTAAAAAGTTTTGGTTTAGGAAACTTTATGGGTTATGATTTACCTCCTGGTAGAAAAGGACATATTCCAACTTCTAAATTTTATGAGCATTTTTATCCCAATGGCGGATGGCGTTCTACTACTATTATTTCAAATTCAATTGGTCAAGGGGAAGTTTCTATGACACCTATTCAATTGGCAAATATGATGGCGACTATTGCAAATAGAGGTTACTATTTTACTCCTCATATCATCAAAAATATAAAAGGCAAAAAAATTGATTCAAAATACACCACCAAACACGTCACAACAATTAACAGAAAATACTTTGATCCAGTTGTAAATGGTTTATTTGATGTATACAATAAAGGAACTGCTTTTGGATTAGGAGTTGATGGATTAGAAATTTGTGGAAAAACGGGTACTGCTGAAAATTTTGCCAAAATAAATGGAAAACGCGTTCAGCTTGAAGACCACTCAGAGTTTGTAGCTTTTGCACCAAGAATTCGCCCGAAAATTGCCATTGCAGTGATTGTAGAAAATGGACATTTTGGAAACACTTGGGCTGGGCCTATAGCTACTTTGATGATTGAAAAATATTTAAACAAGAAAATTACTCGAAAAGATTTAGAAAAACGAATGTTAGAAGGGAATTTAAATTATCAATATCGAAAATTATATCCGAGTAAAGATTCAATACACAAACCAAAATTAAATAGTGCTGATTCGCTTCGAATGAAATTAAAATCGAAAAAAGAAACGGACGCAGAAAAGAAGAAAAAAGAAGCAGAAAAGAAAAAATAATTTTTTATTTTTAACATCCTCCGCTCCTAGAAGTCTCCTGACTTCTAGGATGTGTTTTTCGGTCTCGAACCGAATACTAAAGTTCGGAGAACTTTCACCAACACCACGAAGTTAGAAACTTCGTTGAGCAGAAAGTAATCATTAAAATATTATATCTAAAATTCAAAAATAAAAAAGGAAAATTAAGTCAAATGAAAAACCAAGATATAAGTAATTCCATCGATTGGATAAGCATTTTTTTGTACTTCATACTCGTTGTTTTTGGATGGATGACTATTTATTCCGTAACGGTTCCTGCAAATCAAGAATACACATTTGATTTTAGCCTGAATTATGGAAGACAAATGATTTTTATGCTTATTTCTATACCCATAATATTTTCGATTTTATTTATAGATTCTAAAGTATTTGAACGATTTTCTCCTGTGTTTTATGGAATTGGAATTGCACTACTTTTAGGTTTATTCGTTTTTGGAGTAAGTAAAAAAGGACAAACCAACTGGTACCAATTTGGAGGATTTGGTTTTCAGCCTTCCGAGTTTGTAAAAACCGCTGTAGCCTTGCTTTTATCTAAATATTTGAGCGATGCGCAAGTAAATTTAGCCAAAAAGAACTTTCAATATATTGCTTTTGCTATTATTGGGCTTCCCGTAATACTCATTTTATTACAACCCGATACTGGAAGTGCAATGATTTTTTTATCCTTAATTTTTGTTTTATTTAGAGAAGGATTACCAGGTTGGTATTTATGGACTGGAGCCATTTCAATCGCTACTTTCCTTTTAGCGCTTATCATTAAACCCATATATTTAATTTCATTTATTGGAATATTTATGGTGATTCATTTTATATTTAATCGACTGATTTCTCGGAATCCTATTGTTTACGGATTAATTTTTATCGCAATTTCACTTTTTTCCTTTTCGGTTAGTTATGTATATGATAAAGTTTTAGAACCTCACCAAAAAGATCGTATTAATGTGCTTTTAGGAAAAGATGTAAATATGAAAGCTGAAGGATACAATTTAAATCAATCTATGATTGCCATTGGTTCAGGTGGATTTTTTGGCAAAGGCTATTTAGAAGGCACTCAGACAAAAGGTGGTTTCGTACCAGAACAACACACCGATTATATTTTTACCACAGTAGGTGAAGAATGGGGTTTTGTAGGTAATGTAATAGTAATTGGATTATTTGTAAGTTTATTTTTACGAATATTATTCCTAGCAGAACGACAAAAAACAAGATTTAGTAGAGTGTATGGCTATTGTGTCGCCACGTATTTATTTACCCACTTTTTTGTAAATATCGCTATGCTTATACGATTGTTCCCAACTATTGGAGTACCACTACCCTTTTTCTCCTATGGTGGTTCCAGTTTATGGGCGTTTACCATTATGCTATTTATTTTTATAAAATTAGATGCGAATAAAGTTAATGAGTGGTAACATTCGTTTATAACATAATAAGAAAGCCATTCAAATTGAATGGCTTTCTTATTATAAATCTTTAAACTATTTTGAAGCTAATTTTTCTTTTACTTTTTTATCTTTTTTAGTTTTAACAACAGATTTGTTTATATCTAAAACGGTTAAATCAGTAAGTACATTTAAGGTCTCAGTCATATAAATATCTTTAACTAATTCCGCGTGCCATCTTTCACGTTTCTCTTTAAGTAATTCGTCATTCGCCATCAATTCTAATTCGTAGGGTAACGAAGTAAAATTAAGGTTGTTTTTATATTTTTCAAGACTCTTGAATTTTTTAGTTTGCGATTCAATATCGGCAATTTCTTTTTTATACGCAGCATAATTTAAACTTATAGAATTGTCTTCTTTTCTATCATTAATCCATTTTGCATTTTCAGAAATTAAATTAAAGTTATCATTAGTCGCAATTCTTTTTTTACTATTTGCAATTACTTTTTCAAAGTTTAGATCTAAAGGTGTATAAATCGCTGGCTCAATTTTATCCCAAGGTAAAGCACTTTTTTCATCTTTTTCACCTGTTTCCATAAAACTAAAACGATCTGGCATTATAATATCACTTTTCACACCTTCTAATTGTGTAGAACCACCATTAACTCTGTAAAATTTCTGAGTGGTAGTTTTTAAAGCACCTAAATCGCCATATTGATTTCCACGAACAAACTCGTTTAATTCAAATACATTCTGAACTGTTCCTTTTCCGTATGATTGTTTACTTCCAATAATAATTCCTCTATTATAATCCTGAATTGCAGCTGCAAATATTTCTGAAGCTGAAGCTGAATAATTATTAATCATTACTACTAAAGGGCCATCCCATTGAACTTTAGGATCTGAATCTGGTAAAATTTGAGCCTTACCACCAGCTGGTTTTACTTGAACCACAGGACCTTTATCAATAAATAAACCTGTCATTTTAACTACCGTTTCTAATGAACCTCCTCCATTGTCACGTAAATCCATTACAATACCCTCAACGTTCATAGCTTTTAATCTTTCCACTTCAATGGCTACATCTTTAAAAGCATCTCTGTTTAATTTGTTTTCAAAAGACTGATAAAATTTCGGTAAATATATCACCCCAAATAACTTCCCGTCTTTATTAACTACAGAAGATTTAGCAAATGTCTCTTCCGTTTCTACTTCATTTCTTATAATTGGCACTACTTTTACCGTACCATCTACTTTTTTAACAGTAAGTTTTACCAAAGTCCCTTTAGGTCCTTTTATTTTTTTAATCACATCATCTAAGCGCATTCCAGCAATATCTATTGGTTCCTCGTTAGCTTGAGCAACTTTAATAATAATATCTCCTTGTTCTAATAATTTTCCTCGCCAAGCAGGACCTCCACTTATTAGTTCTGACACTTCAATGCCTTCATTTTTCTTTTGTAAACGCGCACCAATTCCTTCATATTTTCCACTCATACTTACATCGAATTTTTCTTTATCTTCAGGAGAAAAATAATACGTATGTGGGTCGTATTGCGTTACAATTGCATTGATATAAACCGTAAACCAGTCTTCACGTGTTAACTCGGCAATGAAACTAAAATTATTATTCAAATTACTTTCTGTAGTTTTTCTTGCCGTGATTTCTAATTCTTCAAATGATTTTGGTTCGGTTTTTTCAGCCGGTTTTTCCTCTTTAGCAGCACTCGATTCATCTAAAATTCCAGAATTTATAGCATTTTGAATGTCTTCTTTATCTGTAATATCACTCAAAACGGCAAGTTCTAATTGCTTTCTCCAACGCTGATCTAAATCTTTCATAGTCGCAGCATACGGCAGTTTTTCATAATCTACATTGATGGTTTCATTGTCATTTAAATCCAAAGGTTTTGAAAGAA
>NZ_JBIKJI010000113.1:0-7174 GCF_044361065.1 Flavobacterium sp. | reverse complement strand
GTACCGTAACCACAAAGGGTATTTATGAAAAAGATGAAACTAGAGCCTATGTTCCAGATCAAGATATTACGCATCCTTGGTGGGCGAGCAAAGCCGAAACGTGGTGGAAATTGGCTGCAGAAAACAACTACTGGTTGGGTGGATTTATTTGGACAGGTTTCGATTATCGTGGAGAACCTACCCCATATAAATGGCCTAATATCAACTCGCATTTTGGAATTATGGATGTATGTGGCTTTCCAAAAAACATTTATTATTACTATAAAAGTTGGTGGACGAATGAAGATGTGTTACACCTTTCGCCACATTGGAATTGGCCTGATAAAGTGGGCAAACCAATTGATGTCTGGGTAAATTCAAATGCAGATGAAGTAGAACTTTTTTTAAATGAAAAAAGTTTAGGTAAAAAAACAATGGAAAGAAACAGTCATTTACAATGGAATGTATTGTACGAACCTGGAACTTTAGAAGCTATTGCTTATAAAAAAGGTAAAAAAATTACTGCAAAAATTGAAACAACAGGACAAGCGACAACTGTGGAACTCTCTCCAGATAAAACTATTTTATTGGCTGATGGAAAAGATGCGACTGTTGTAAATATTTCAATTACAGACGAAAAAGGAAGAGAAGTGCCAACGGCGAATAACCTACTTGCTTTTACCATTTCTGAAAACGCAAAAATAATTGGCGTAGGAAATGGCGACCCAAGTAGCCACGAAGCAGATACGTGTAAAGAAGGTAACTGGCAAAGAAGTGCGTTTAACGGAAAATGCCAAGTAATTATTCAAGCGGGTAAAAATGTAGGTGACATAAAACTAGAAGCCAAATCAAACGGATTGAAATCTGGCGCAGTTCTTTTACAATTAAAAAAATAAAATACTGAAACAAATTCAGCATAAAATGAAGAAAAAACTCATTCAAAATACCAAAGACCATTTTGAAAAATTATTTCAAAAACCTGCGAAACATATCTTTCTTTCACCAGGAAGAATTAATATCATTGGCGAACACTTAGACTATAACGACGGTTTTGTACTTCCGGCTGCCATTAACAAATACATTTGTTTTGCCATTTCTGAAAATAAAAATTCGGAATGTGTGCTTGTAGCTAAAGATTTGAATGATGTATATACATTTGACATAAACGACCCTTTACAACCCATTGATAAAATGTGGGCAAATTATATTTTAGGAGTACTGCATCAGTTAAAAGAAAGAAGTTTAAAACTAAAGGGCTTTACCCTTGTTTTTAGCAGTACCATTCCTATGGGTGCTGGCTTGTCTTCTTCTGCAGCTTTAGAATGTGGTGTGGCTTACGCAATGAATGACCTGTTTCAACTTCAGTTGTCAAAAGAGGAAATGGCAAAAATAGGCCAAAAAGCAGAACATACTTTTGCGGGTGTCAATTGCGGCATTATGGATCAATTTGCATCTGTATTTGGTAAAAAAAATAAGGTTATAAAATTAGATTGCACCACGTTAGCGTACGAATATCATCCCGCTAATTTTAACGAATACCAATTGGTTTTGTTTGATAGTTGTGTGAAACATACCCATTTAACTTCGGGGTATAACGACAGACGAAATGAAGTAGAACAAGGATTAGCCATCATAAAAGCAAATTATCCTGAAGTAACTTCGTTTAGAAATTGTACCGAAGCAATGGTGGTGGCATTGAAAGATACGTTAGGCGAAATCATATTCAACAGGTGTTTATTTGTGGTACAAGAAATAGCACGTGTACCCTTAGCCATCGCTGCTTTATCAAAAGGAAACATAAATCAATTGGGCGAATTAATGACAAAAACCCATTATGGCTTATCGGAATTGTACGAAGTAAGTTGCCCAGAAATGGACTTTTTAGTAGCCGAAGCACTCGGTGAAGCTGAGGTGGTTGGCGCACGAATGATGGGTGGTGGTTTTGGTGGTTGTACCATAAACGTAGTAAAAAAAGAAACGGCGAACAGCGTAATTCAAAAGCTTACAAAAGCCTATAAAATAAAATACAACATCGATTTAAAAGCATATAAAATAAAAATTGCCAAAGGCACCAGCACGTATGGAATTTAACATTAACGAACATCCGCACAGAAGATTCAATCCGTTACTAAACGAATGGATTTTGGTCTCACCACATCGGGCAAAACGACCTTGGCAAGGGCAAAACGAAACGCCATCCACGGAAAACAGTGTAGCGCACGACGAAAATTGTTATTTGTGTGCTGAAAATACTCGATCTAATGGCGAACAAAATCCGAAGTATGACGCGTGTTATGTTTTTGACAATGATTTTCCTGCCCTATTGGAAGATGACATTACTTTTGAATCGAAATTGAATCCTTTATTTCAAATAAAACCAGAAAAAGGAATCAACAGAGTCATTTGTTTTTCACCCAAACACAACATTACGTTAGCCGAAATGGATGTAAAGGAAATTGAAAACGTAATACACACTTGGAAAGAAGAATATGCTACTTTGGGCAGTAAAGACTTTATCAATTACGTGCAAATTTTCGAAAACAAAGGCAGTGTAATGGGTTGTAGCAATCCCCATCCGCACGGACAAATTTGGGCACAATCGTCGCTACCTACTCAAGTTGAAAAAACACAAAAAAGTTTGCAAGCCTATTTTGAAAAAAATAATACCAGTTTACTGGAAGATTATATAAAACAAGAATTAGTAGCACAAGAACGCATTGTCCTTGAAAACGAACATTTTGTGGTTTTGGTGCCGTTTTGGGCTACTTGGCCTTTTGAAACTTTGCTTGTTAGCAAACGTCATTTTGGAAGTTTGTTAGGATTAACTACTAAAGAATCTGAAGCATTAGCCGAAGCTATACAAGGCATTACGGTAAAATACGACAATTTATTTGAAACGTCTTTTCCATATTCGGCAGGCATACACCAAGCGCCAACAGACCGAATTTCGCATCCCGAATGGCATTTACATATGCATTTTTATCCGCCGTTATTGCGCAGCGCGTCGGTGAAAAAGTTTATGGTAGGCTACGAAATGTTAGGCGAAGCACAACGCGATATTTCTCCTGAAAAAAGCGCCGAAATGTTACGTAATTTACCAAATACACATTATAAATTAACTCAAAAAAATTAAAACTATGCAAACATTAGCCAACTTAGATTACTTAGTTTTCTTTATTTATTTTATCATTATTGTAGGATACGGACTTTGGGTATATCGCAAAAAAAAGAAAGCCGAAGCCAGTAGTAACGATTATTTTTTAGCTGAAGGTTCGTTAACGTGGTGGGCTATTGGTGCCTCTTTAATTGCCAGTAACATTAGTGCCGAACAATTTATTGGTATGAGTGGGAGCGGTTTTAAAATGGGATTGGCCATTGCCACATACGAATGGATGGCAGCGGCAACCTTAATTATTGTGGCGGTATTTTTTATGCCGGTGTACCTAAAAAACAAAATATTCACGATGCCGCAATATCTAGAAAAAAGATACAACAGCAATGTAGCTATGATTATGGCGGTGTTTTGGTTATTACTCTATGTATTGGTTAATTTAACCTCTATTTTATATTTAGGCGCGTTAGCCATTAGCAGTATTTCTGGTTTAAACCTTACTTTTTGTATGGTAGGTTTGGCCTTTTTTGCGTTAATGATTACGCTTGGCGGAATGAAAGTAATTGGATATACAGATGTTATTCAGGTGTTCTTTTTAATTTTAGGGGGATTGGTTACTACTTATTTGGCCTTAAACTTGGTTGCTGAATCGTTTGGTACTACAGGTGTACTTAACGGGTTTCAGTTAATGACGGAAAAAGCCAATGATCATTTTCATATGATTTTTGAGAAATCGAACCCAAATTATATGGATTTACCGGGACTTTCAGTATTAATTGGTGGGATGTTAATTATCAATTTAAATTACTGGGGTTGCAACCAATACATTACGCAACGCGCTTTAGGTGCCGATTTACAAACCGCTCGTTCGGGTATTTTATTTGCAGCTTTTTTGAAAATACTAATGCCTATTATTGTGGTTTTACCCGGAATTGCCGCATATGTATTATACCAAAATGGGGGCTTTCAAACAGAAATGTTACACGATGGCAGTGTGAACCCAGACCGTGCCTACCCTGTTTTGCTTAACTTATTGCCAGTGGGCTTAAAAGGATTGTCTTTTGCAGCATTAACAGCCGCTATTGTGGCATCGTTAGCAGGAAAAGCAAATAGTATAGCTACCATTTTTACGTTAGATGTGTATAAAAACAAAATTAATACAGAAGCTACCGACAAAAAACTGATTTCGATAGGTAAAATAACCATTGCCATTGCTTTATTTGTAGCCGTTTTGGTAGCGCCATTTTTAGGCATAGATAAAAAAGGCGGTTTCCAGTACATACAAGAATATACCGGATTTGTGAGTCCTGGTGTGTTTGCAATGTTTATATTGGGTTTCTTTTGGAAAAAAACAACTTCTAACGCGGCCTTATTTGCTATTATTGGTGGATTTATACTTTCTATCTTGTTTAAATTTATGCCTGGTGTTGTAGACCTTTCTTTCTTAAACGGTGTAGGATTTTCAGTGCCAAATGCAGAAGGCATTTACGAAATACCATTTGTAGACCGTATGGGCTTTGTGTTTCTAATTTGCCTTATTGTAATGTATTTTATAAGTAGGTACGAAACCAAAAACGGCGTAGTAACCAACGGATTAGAAATAGAAAAATCGATGTTTAAAATGTCGCCTGGTTTTACGGTTGGCGCACTTATAATTACCGGAATTTTAGTAGCACTATACACGGTTTTCTGGTAACAGCTACTTCTTATACAAACAAAAACCTTTGCTGATAATTGGCAAAGGTTTTTTTTATGTTTAAGAACCACGCGAAAGGATTCGCGCGGGTATCTTGTTTTAAAATAACATTAGCCATTTTTTCTTTTTGCAGCTTTAAGTTGTTTTAAATTCTCTTCAAAGTCAAAATTTTCAACTCTTGGACTATCCAACCCTTTTTGAATTGCATTTTTCAAAGCAGTAGTTTTACTTTCTTCATCTTCTAAAAGTCGAAGTCCTGCACGAATCACTTCACTTACATTTTTATAGCGTCCTTCTATTACTTGACTGCTCACAAATTGGTCAAAATAATTTCCGAGTGATATTGATGTGTTTTTCATTTTTTAAAACTTTTATCAAAGTTACCAAAAATTAGTAACTATGCAAATTTTTAGATTTATTTTTAGATTTGATTGTTCTTTTGCCTTTGTGTGGCTCAAAGTCGGGAGACTTTTCGCAGCGGAGAAATTTTTAGATTTATTTTTAGATTTTTGAAAACCACTCAGCATTTACAGAAACTTCTTCAATTAGTTCCGTTTTAACACCAAGATTAAATTCTTTTAATTTATCACATAATAATTCTCCATCAATAAGGTCAATTGGCGGCGCTCCATCTCTAGTAGCTTCTTTAATTGCTTCTCTGGTAAAATTACCTGTTGTAATAAAAAGTCCTTTATCTGCTCTTCCTTGCATTGCTCCTCTAAAATCTCTAATATCTCCTGAACCCACCGAACCCTTGTATCTTTTGGATTGAAAAAACACGTGAAAACTTAAAAAGCCATTTAGCTTAACAATTCCTTTTCCATCTATTCCTCCATCACCAGATTTTCCAGTTACTTCAACTTGTACAAATCCACTTTCTCTTAATATTCTTTGACAAAGTCTTTCAAAAGCTGAAGGTTCAATTGTTAAAATTATAGAAATTAGGTTTTCTTTCCAATCAATTTGGTCTTCAATTTCATCATCAATTTCAGATTCAACTTCTTCTTTATTTTGTTTTATTTCTGATTTTGGTTTTTTTGTTTGTTCTCTAACATTTTTAAGAATTGTATCAGATTTCAATTTGGTAGTGTCTATTTCATTATCAATTAATGCCCATATTCCACGAGTTGAATTTTCAATTAAACCGTATTTTTTTAAATAGGTTCTTGCCCAAGCTAATCTATATTCTACTTTTGATTGAATTCCATTTTCATTGTGAGGTATTTCTAACAACTCTTCATCATAACCTGCAATTTCATAAACTTTTTCATTAATTTCATCAATCGTACCTGATCCTCCTAATATTTTTAGAGCTTCCAAAGTTGGAATCATCATTTTATCGTGTGTAGGTACTTTATCGTGTATTTTCTTTCTTCCCATTTCGTTTGTTTTAATATTACTCCTAACGTTTCGCGGCTTTAAGAAGTTGGGGATTTGGTTTGCCTTAACTTGCGGTTAATTACTAACCACAAAAGTGCAAAAAAAACTTTAAATTAAGCCCGAAAACCCCGATTTCTTAAAACCGCTGTAGGTGGCTGGCGTTTTGTCTATTATAAATATTTTAATAATTCTTTTACTAATCTGTAAACCGTTGTTGATGATTCTTCATTTGCAGGATTATTGTGGTCAAATCTGGCGTAAATTTTTTCAGCTCTTTCAATAGCTAGAATTTTTCGCTCTTTTCCAGATTTTTGATCAATTCCATCAAGTAAATCAAAAATTTCTTCGGTTATCATTTTACTTTTTTTGCCATCATAGGTAATATTAAATTCTTTCAAAGATTTATTTAATTTCTCGTTATACTCATCTCTGTGCATTCCACCACCTTGATGGTCATTAAAATGAAGTAGAATCCAATATTCAAATGCTTGATTAGAATATGCTATACCAAAACCATTAGCATCAGCTAGTAAAATTGCATTATTAAAGTCAATATTATCAAAATCATCTTTATCAAAAACACACCAAACTTGTTCGTAACTAGTTTGATTAGCTAGTTGTATTGCTCGATTAACTAAAGATATCGTATTAAATCCTTCTCCAACTGGTTCGATTGTAGCTGATGTAAGTCTAAATTGATTAAAGTATGATGGTTCTGTATTTTTACCTTCACAAACTATTAGAATTGTTGGTTTTTTGGTTAATACAGGTTCTAGTCTTTCAATACTTGTTTCTGCTCTACGTTTAGCTTTTAATTGTGCTCTATGCTTTTCTTTATCTAGAGCCTGTTCTGCTTTTTTATCCTTCATTCTCATATTAAGGCAGAATATTATCAAGATTATTAAAAAATCCTAAATATGGAATTGCTCCATATTTACCCTTAATGTAATTTTCTTCAAATGATTCGGTTTTTCTGACTTCGTCAGATTTAAAATCCGCTAAAGAAT
>NZ_JBIKJI010000112.1:0-7177 GCF_044361065.1 Flavobacterium sp. | reverse complement strand
CTTTTGGTGAACATAAAATTAGTTTTAAAGCGCCTTATGCCAGAGTGACTATGACGCAATCTATCATTGACTTTACAGGTTTTGATATTTCTGGAAAAACGGAAGCTGAGTTATTTGAAGCGGCTAAAGGAATGGGAATTGGCGTGGATGAGACTATGGGTAAAGGAAAATTAATTGATGAAATTTTTGGTGCAAAATGCGAAGGAAATTACATTCAACCGACTTTTATTACGGATTATCCAAAAGAAATGTCGCCTTTATGTAAACAACACCGAGACAATCCTGAATTAACAGAGCGTTTTGAATTAATGGTTTGTGGAAAAGAAATTGCCAATGCCTATTCGGAATTAAACGATCCAATTGACCAAAGAGAACGTTTTGAAGCACAAATGGCTTTAGCTGAAAAAGGCGATGATGAAGCTAACGGAATTATTGATGAAGACTTTTTACGTGCGTTAGAATACGGAATGCCACCAACTTCTGGTTTAGGAATTGGAATGGACCGATTAATTATGTTTTTAACAAATAACGCCTCAATTCAAGAAGTGTTGTTTTTCCCTCAAATGCGTCCTGAGAAAAAAGTAACGTATGAATTAACAGAAGACGAAAAATTCATTGTTAGTTTATTAGAGAAAGAAAACAATCAACCAATTGGTGTTTTAAAAGACAAATCTGCTTTAAGCGGAAAAAAATGGGATGCTGCGATGAAAGGTTTAGCCAAACACGGCCTAACTAAAGTAGTAGTTGACGGAGAAAATAAATTAGTGGTTTTAGGGTAATAAGGTTACACAAAGTAACGCAAAGAAAACACAGAGAACCACAAAATTTTAAATACAAAAAACCTCGAAACTTTCAAATTTCGAGGTTTTTTACATATTTGAATTTGGAATTTAAATATTGGAATTTTCTACCTAAAATCTCAAACCAAACATAAATCCTTGTCCAAAGTTGCTCCCTTGAAAACTTCTAACATAATCTACACGGAAAATTTTAAGTTTTCCAAAGCCAATTCGGTCTAAACCAACAGTTATTTCTTGGTAGGGTCTGATATTTGGAACGGCTAATTGATGAAATCCTCCAACTAAGTTCCAACCTAATTTATTTAATAATGGAATTTTATTCATAAAGTAACCATTATCGTTATAATTTGCGTGCAATTCAAAATACTTGTTATTAGTAGATTGCGAATAATAAGGCAATAAATTAAAACTTGAATTGTATTGCCCATCAATGCGAACGTGTGTTTGATTTCCGTTAAAATGTTTGTAATCTACAAATGAAATGTTGTCGGCACCAAAAAACGTTCCTGCTTTAATATTCAATTCCAAATCACCTTTATTGGCTAATGTTTTGTTATAATTTAAACGAGCTTCTAAAAAGTCATATTCATACGCTTTTGCTGTAGCTAAAAATGCTTTTGTATAAGTAAAACCAAGCGTTGGATATTTTCCTTCATTCATATTCATTTTTCCGTCTGGTCTGGTAATGTATTTTTGACCAAAAACAATTCGAGAACTCAAACTAAACTTAGTGATATGATGTTCATTAAATGCTGGAAGTAAATCAGAATTTGGATTTAATGGATTGTTTGAACTATACAAATCATCTGATTTTACCCAAGAATAATCCGTAGTATTAAACACTGGTTTTCTATTTTCGTAAGCAATATTTGCATTCAAAAACAAACCATTTACGACTTCTCTACCTGCTCCTATTTCAACAAATTCTTTTTCGTATAATTTCATAAAATTATTCTTAAAAATTAACGAACTTACTGTGTTTTCTATTTTAGAAATAGGTTCTGAACTATTAAATTGATTGACCTTATTTCCACCTGTAAGACGAATATAAGCATCATTTGTATTATTGAATTTATGATAAAAAGACGCTGTTGGCCTAATACGTTTATCAGAAAATCCGTATTGAAAATCAGAGTTTATTATGGTTCGTCTTTGCTTTTCTTCGTTATAACTTGAATACGAAAACCCTGAACCTATGTGATATCCCTGAACGGTATTAAAATTTAACGATGACAAATTAAATAGCCCTTGATAATTGAATCTTTTATTTTTAAAACTGTTTTTAAATGTGTATCCTGTGATTAACTTAATTGCCTTAAATTTATTTGAAACCGCATCAACAGAATCCATATACACTTGAGAATTTCGGACTTTATAAACACTATCTTTTTTTACATAATTGGTAGTTTCTTCTTCCGTTAAAGGCACTGGGCGATTTTCTAACCAATACGAATCTTCTTTTTTATTCGATTTTTCGGCAAAAGTAACTACCTCACTGCCAAAGGTTTTCTTTTCAAAATTAGACACAAAATTATAATTACTAAACACGTGTGTAAATTTGCCATTGAATTTCATCATAAACACACCTGCTTTAAAATCAAATGATTGCAAACTTTTAACCCACATTTTAGTGTCTGGATTAAAACTGAAATTTTGCACCACTTTAAACGATTCTAAAAACTCTTGTTGTGATCTGTAGCCTTTAACATCTAAATCGGCAGCATAAATAGCAAAAGTATCGTCAACCAAGTAAATATAGCCTTCAAAAACGGGCTCTTTATCGCGCTTTGGCGTTACTTTAATTTTGTAAATATAATTATTATAACTATCTGTAAATGAATCTTCTATTTTGTATTTATAATACGTAAAAGCATTGGAAGCAATAGGAGAAATCATTGGGATATTGAAATCAACGGTATTTTGATACAAATCATAATTGGTATTTAAAGCAGTATTAAAGCTAAATCCATTATCGTTTCCAGCCACTTTACTCGCTATAATTTCTTCTTTTAAATTGTTTGGTTTTTCAAACTTAATTTTAGAAACCGTTTCAGATTGATAAATAATTCCAGCACCTGTAGAATCTACATTCCCGTCTAAATCACCTATTTCAATACCCATAAATTTTTTAGGAACATCTTTTACTCTAAAGATACCTCTTGAGTAAAAATCGGCTTCATATTTATCGGTTTTTTCTGTATTTTTTTTACGATTGGCTATTGCGTTTCTGATGATTCCATTGGCTGGATTTTCGCCACTTTTTACAACTACTTCCTCAATAGAATATTGCTCATCAGGAAGTGTTACATTAATTATTACAGGAAATGAATTAATTTCTTGGGTTATGGTTTTGGTTTTGTATCCTAAAATCTTAAAAACCAAGGTGTATTTACCTGTTTTTTTGATGTTTAATTCGTACTCCCCGTTTTCATTTGTGGAAGTTCCGACGTAGGTTTTTTCGATGGTTACACTTGCATAAGGCAACGCGTTTCCTTTTGAGTCAGTGACTTTTCCTTTTATTTGCGCTATCGAAAAACAAGAAAAAAGCAATAGTAAGATTGAGGTTTGGGGCTTCATATATTATTTTATTTGTTCTACAGAGCCAGAAGTGCTCTCGGTTATTTTTACTTTATCTAATTTTCCATAATATTTTATAGAGCCGCTTGTTGAAGCGGTGGCATCTAATCCTTTTAGGGCTAAAACGTGAACGTCTGAAGAGGTACTTGCAGAAACCTGTGCCATATTTGAAACTAATTCTTTAGCATCGCAATCTGCTGAACTTGACGCATCTATAGCTAAATTATCTGTTTTGCCTTTTAATGCTACGCTTGAACTACTACTTAAATTAACTGCAATATCGTCTGTTGCCATATTTAAAGCCACATTTGAACTTGAAGAAGCATCAATAAAAATAGAATTACAGGTTACAGTTCCTGAAAAATCAGCACTTGAAGAAGTATTAATTTTTAACAAACTTACATTTAAATTATTTTTGATTGAAAACGTAGCTGAAGAGCTTACTGTAACGCTTCCAATACCTGGATTTGAAACGGTTACAAGCAATTTGCTGGTGTCCATTTTTTTATAGTAGTTGGTGTTTTCAATAAAAATTTTTAAAACATTATTTTTAGTTTCCACTTTTAAAAATTTCATTAAATCTTTTTCCCAAGTCACCTCAACATTTTGCACAGGTCCTTGAGTATAGACAACATTAACGCCTGATGAAGCCTTAATAGCAGTGAAATTTCCAACACCTCTGGTTTCTTTAACTTGACCAAAAGAAGTCGAAAGCATTGCGAAAAATGCAAGAAGAAATACCGTATTTTTTTTCATTTTTTTAAGTAGATTTAGTATGTATAATTATAGACGTTTTTTAAAAAATAAAAGTTGTATGATGTTACAAAAAACTTTGAATAGCTAATGCGTAACTTTTTAAACCAAAACCAATAATTACGCCTTTTGCGTTTGGAGAAATGTAAGATTGATGTCGAAATGTTTCTCTGGAAAACGTATTTGAAATATGGACTTCAATTACTGGTGATGTTATTGCCTTTACACAATCGGAAATGGCTACAGAAGTATGTGTATAGGCTCCTGCATTTAATAGTATTCCATCGTAAGAAAAGCCTACTTCTTGCAATTTATTGATAATTTCGCCTTCTACATTAGACTGAAAGTAATCCAATTGAACTGAAGGAAACTGTAATTTCAATTCATCAAAATACGAATCAAAGCTTTGATTGCCGTAAACTTCTGGTTCACGTTGTCCTAATAAATTTAAATTAGGGCCGTTTAGAATTAACAAATGCATTATTTACCGTCTTTGTCAACCACAATTCTATTTTCTCTATTGGCCAATTCCCAAGCTAATGTAAATGCTAATTTAACACGCATCGCTAACAAATCGTACTCAATTTTATCAGCTGTATCGTTTGGTCCGTGATAATCTTCGTGTACACCATTAAAAAAGAAAATAGAAGGAATTCCTTTTTTAGCAAAATTATAATGATCCGAACGCTTGTAAAATTGATTTGGATCGTTTCTGGCATTAAAAGTATAATCTAAATTTAAACCAACATATTTTGTATTCATTTCTTCGTTAATGGTATGTAATTCAGAACTTAATCGGTCTGAACCAATAACATACACATATTTTCCATTTTCTTTATGATTGGCAAGTGTGTCTCTACGTCCCACCATATCAATATTAATGTCAGCAATCGTGTTTTTTATTGGAAATAATGGATTTTCAGCGTAATATCTCGAACCGTGTAAACCGTGTTCTTCTCCTGTAACGTGTAAAAATAAAATAGAACGTTTTGGTGAAAAACCATCTTTTTTTGCTTCTGAAAAAGCTTTGGCAATTTCAACTAAAGAAACCGTACCAGAGCCATCATCATCTGCACCGTTAAAAACCTCACCATTTTTCATACCAACGTGATCGTAATGTGCAGAAATAACAAGTACCTCTTCTGGTTTTTCAGAACCTGGTATGAAAGCCCAAATATTTTCTGAATCACCCAATTTTGGTGCAAAACCTTTTTTCATAAATTCCGCAGGCACTTTTTGATAAAAATCATTGGACCCTGGAGGATTTGAAATACCTAACGCTTTATATTGCTCAATAAGATATAAACCTGCTTTTTTCTGTCCTGGTTCCCCTGTATTTCTGCCTTCCATTTCATCGGAAGCAATTACGTGAAGGTTTTTAGACAAACTGGCTTCGTTAATTGTATTGATGTATTTTGTAACATCTGCAACTTTTTTTGTTGCACTGGCTACAATTATTTTTTTTGGAGAACAACTAAGCAAAAATGCAGCTGTTGTAAGTAATAGTAATAACTTTTTCATTTGAATTGGTTTTAAACAATACAAATCTAAATTAAAAAAGTTTGATACCAATAAATTTTATAAGAATTTTAAGAAGAGAAGTAAAAAATGGCAAGCGACCTACATCGCACCGCTACAACCACATACCTTTGCTGCGTTCCCACCCTGGAGGATTTTGAGGGAGCTGGTCGTGTAGGACTTGCCGGTGCAAATATACAATCTTTTATTATTTCTACAAATCAAAAATTAGTTTAAAATAAATTGTAATATTGTATTATTAAATAATTTGAATATGAAAAAAATTAACTTACTTATAATCACAGCATTAAGTGTTTTTTTATATAATTGTAGTGAAACAAAAGACCTGTTTTCTATTGCTACAAAAGACTTAAAACAAGTTTACAAACCAACTGAAACTGTGAATTTAAGCATTGAAAATGTTGAAAATGCTAAAATTGATTCGGTAATTTATTTTTCAAACGATATTAAATTAGGTAAATCAACTGAAAATGCAGTTTTTAATTTAAAATTAGAAAAATTACAATTTGGTATTCAAGACATAAAAGCAATTGTGCATTCTGAAGGTGAAAAAATAGAATGTGTAACCTCTTTTGAATTGGTTTCGAATATCACACCAAAATTATATGAAACGAAAGATTATACTATTTTAAACACGTATAATCACGATGCAAATGCTTACACACAAGGTTTAGAATTTTACAACGGCATTTTATTTGAAGGAACGGGTCAAAATGGCGAATCAACACTAAGAAAAACAGATTATAAATCTGGAAATGTTTCAAAATCCGTGCCTTTATCACCAGATTATTTTGGTGAAGGAATTACCGTTTTTAATGACAAAATTTATCAACTGACTTGGAAAAATAAAGTTGGTTTTATCTATAATGCCGCAACTTTAGAGCAAGAAAAAACATTTGATTATTTTTCAGATGTTGAAGGTTGGGGTTTAACGCATAATGACAAACATTTAATTATGAGCGATGGAACCAATAAAATTTATTTTTTAAATCCAGAAACTCAAAAAATGGAGCGTTTCATAAACGTGTATTCTGATACAAATGCCATAACAGAACTGAACGAATTAGAATGGATTGACGGAAAAATTTGGGCAAACATTTACCTGAAAGATGTAATTGTTATTATCAATCCAGAAAATGGTGCCGTAGAAAGTGCTATTGATTTTTCAGATTTAAAAACAAAAAACAAAAAAGCATTAACGGAAGGAGATGAAGTTTTAAACGGAATTGCATACAATCGATCCACAAAAACGGTTTTTATTACAGGTAAAAATTGGGATAAAATGTTTGAAATTAAATTGAAATAAATATCAAATTAAAACAGCAAAAACTATGAAAAAAATAATATTAGCATCAGTTTTACTGATATTTACCGCAAAAATACAATCACAAAACCAAAATCAAAAAATGAAAACCATTCAACCACCAATTGCAAAAATAATTCCAAAAAAGTTAGAAAAACACGGAGATGTTAGAACGGATAATTACTATTGGTTAAACGAAAGAGAA
>NZ_JBIKJI010000110.1:0-7304 GCF_044361065.1 Flavobacterium sp. | reverse complement strand
AAAATCAAATTGTAAAATTAGAAACGTTACGCGATGCATTCTTTAAAGCAGGACGTGTGCCAGCAGAAGCTACAGAAGTTACTTGGAGTAATTTTAAAAATGCTGTTCGTGCATTTAATGCTACGAAAAATTCATTTTATAAAGATATAAAAAACGAACAACATCGTAATTTAGAATTAAAATTAGCCTTAATTGAGAAAGCAAAAGCGAATATTGATACGGAAGATTTTGATGCCACTACTCCAATTATGAAGCAAATTCAAGAGGAATGGAAAAAAATTGGACATGTACCAAGAAAACTTTCAGATGAAATTTGGGATACGTTCAAAAAAACCTGTAATGCTTATTTTGATAGATTACACGAATCGAGAAAAGAAGAAATTGGCGTAGAAGTTGAAGCGTTTGAAAAGAAAAAAGAATACTTAGAAATCGTTCGTGCATTTCAATTAGTTGGTGAACACAAAACCGATTTAGACGCCATTAAAGCACATATTACTGCATGGAAAGAATTTGGTAAAGTGCCTCAAAATCGTCGTCATATTGAAGGAAAATTCAATAAAATTTTAGATGCTTTATTTGAAAAACTAAGTTTATCTAAAAAAGATTCTGAAATGATGAAATTTAGCAATCGTTTAGAGCAACTTTCGGAAGGAAACGACCAAAGAGCCATTGCTAACGAGCAAATTTTTATTAGAAGAAAAATTGATGAACTGAATCATGAAATCAATCAATTAGAAAACAATATTGGTTTCTTCAATAATGCAAAAGGAAATAATCCATTTATTAAAGAAGTGCAAAAAAATATTGAAAAACATAAAGAGGAATTACAAACTTGGAAAGACAAACTAAAAAAGTTAAACACCATTTAATTCCTACTTAAATACAATTAAAAGACTGCAATTGCAGTCTTTTTTTGTTTATAAAAAGTCAAAACTTACAATTCATCATTAAAAATTGACAGTTGGGATAGATATAATTTTTTAGGTGAAAATTTATAAGGAATTTTGTCTCAGAATTAAAATAACCAAATTTATGATACAACTTATCCTTTATTTAATCGCAATTATTGTGCAATCACTTAATTTTTAATTATTTTTATACTAAACCTTTTTACTATGTTTGATAAACTCATAAAAGAAATTCCAAGAGCAATAATTTTATCCATTGCTGTTTTTTTGGTTTTATTGGTAATAAAATTAATGACAGGCATAACCATTCAATTGAATGAATATTTTCTAGTAAATTTTGGTTATACTATGTTGTATGGAATAACTTTATATTTTGCCAATGCGTACTTATTTATATATTTAGATAGCATTTTTGAAGTAGATCGCTTTACAAAACGAAGAATAGTTTTAGGCTTTTTAGGCTCCTTTATAATTTCTGTTTTTGCTATTTTTTTATTGCGAATTGTTGAAGATGTGCTCATTGAAGGCTTAAGTTTTGATGCGTTTTTTCAAAATGAAACCTTAGCAAATTATGTGGTAACCATTATAATTACATTTGTTGTAACCTTAGCATTTCATGCGTTTTATTTTTATAAAGCGTATCAAGA
This sequence comes from Flavobacterium sp., assembly GCF_044361065.1. Lineage (GTDB taxonomy): Bacteria > Bacteroidota > Bacteroidia > Flavobacteriales > Flavobacteriaceae > Flavobacterium. The sequence continues at coordinate 5,749 of NZ_JBIKJI010000110.1, read as the reverse complement.
AAACAAAGTTAACCAACAAAAAATAATTGCTGGAAACGCTTCGGCACAGTTTGAAAGTTTAAAAAACCAAATTGATCCGCATTTTTTGTTCAATAGTTTAAATGTGTTGAGTTCGTTAATTGAAGAGAATCCAATTGCAGCACAAAAATTTACTACTTCCTTATCAAAAGTATATCGCTATGTTTTAGAGCAAAAAGACAAAGAATTGGTTTCGGTTACCGAAGAATTAACCTTTGCCAAAACCTATATGAATTTACTTTTAATGCGATTTGAAAACAGCATCACATTTGAAATTCCTGAAAACATTGATAATGACGAAACAAAAGTAGTTCCATTATCCTTACAATTATTGCTTGAAAATTGCATCAAACATAATGTTGTTAGTGAAACTAAACCGCTTCACATCAAAATTAGTGTTGAAAATGGTGTGTTAGTTGTGTCTAATAATTTACAAAAGAAAGAAGTTTTGACAGACCGAAAAGGAGTTGGATTAGAAAATATTGTAAATCGATACGGAATACTAACCAATCGTAAAGCAATAGTTGAAGAAAATGAAAATGAATTTAAAATAAGTATACCTATATTAACCAAACAAATTTCAGTTATGGAAACCAATACACTATTTTCAGAAAATGCAGCATACGCAAGAGCCAAAAAACGTGTAGAAGAATTGAAAGGCTTTTACGGAAATTTAACGGCTTATTGTATCGTAATACCTACATTGGCAATAATTAATTACAATACATTTTGGGGTTTCCAATGGTTTTGGTTCCCGATGTTAGGTTGGGGATTAGGATTAAGTTTTCATGCATTTGGGGTTTTTGGATACGGTAAAACCTGGGAAGAACGAAAAATTCAAGAAATAGTAAATAAAGGAAAAAATAATAATTGGGAATAATTTAAAAAAACACAAAACATGGAAAATATAACTTCAGAACAAATTCGCTACGAGGAAGCGGTTAAAAGAGTAAAAAAAATAAAAGGGTTTTATACGCATGCATTAGTATATTTGGTCATTAACATTATGTTAGTAATCTTAAATATTCAAAACTTAAATGAAGGCGAAAGTTATTTTCAGTTTAAGAACTTCTTTACGGCTTTCTTTTGGGGAATTGGTTTGTTAGCACACGCATTATCAACATTTTTACCTTATTTTATTTTAGGAAAAGATTGGGAAGAACGCAAAATTAAAGAGTTGATGGAAAAAGAAAAAGCCAATAAGTGGGAGTAATTTAATGTGCCAATTTGAAAATGTGCCAATTGAAAATTTATAAATTATGCAAAACGAAAACATTCCCCCTTTGGGGGTTAGGGGGCTAAACATCATCATCATCGAAGACGAAAAGCCAGCAGCTCGATTATTGCAGCGTAAAATTGAAAAATTAGGCTTGCAGGTGAATACGTTGTTGCATTCTGTGGAAGAATCAATTGCTTGGTTTCGAAATAATCCGCATCCAGATTTGATTTTTTTGGATATTCAATTATCTGATGGTTTGTCATTTGAACTATTTGAACAAATTGAGATTAAAAGTGCGGTGATTTTTACTACAGCTTATGACGAATATGCATTGCGCGCTTTTAAACTAAATAGCATTGATTACTTATTAAAACCAATTGATGAAGACGAACTTTCAACTGCCATTTCAAAATTCAAAAATCAATTTCAAAAAAATACGATTTCGAGTTTAGATTTTGAAGCGATAAAACGTATGTTAGTCAATCCAATAGAAAAAGAATATAAAACGCGATTTTCAGTAAAAATTGGACAACAAATAAAAGTAATTTCTATTGATGAGATTGAATGTTTTTATAGCGAAAACAAAGGCACGTATATTCACACCTTAGACAATAGAAATTATTTAACAGATGTTACTTTAGAAGTTTTAGAAACTGAAATTAATCCGAAAGATTTTTATCGTGTAAGTCGAAAATTCATTATTTCACTGAAAGCCATAAAAGAAATTCAAATGTATTCCAATTCGCGGTTGAAAATTAGTTTAAATTCGTATTCAGATGATGAAATAATTGTTGCCCGAGAACGCGTTAGTGAATTTAAAATTTGGATTGGTTAATGTATTGTTGTTTTTCGAATTCCAATTAAAACAAATAGCAATAAAGTATAAAAAGTAAAAAATGGCGCTATAAATTCAATCCAACCTAACGGCAACATTATGGCAATAATTAATAATTGAAAGCCTAATCCATAAAGTGAAAGTAGCGTCATAAACCAATTCGGGAAGGTTTTTACTTTATAAGCATCGGCATCTAAAAAGTGAATGATTTTATCGAATATGCTGTATACTATGGTGTAAATTCCAAATAAAATATTGACAGCTTGTTGCGTTTCGCCAGGTAGTGCTTTTGGTGTTTTATATTCAAAAATCTTGCTGGTAGAATCACCTCCAACGGATTTATTTCTTAAAATTACATAGTAGTAATTGTAAAGTGTACCTTGCAATTGAATGCTAATAAATGCAAGTAATGCCAACCAAATCGATGTTTTTGATACATAACAAATGGTCATAAAAAATAGAAAGTTCAAGATAATATCAAACACACTATCTAAATATCTTCCTACATAAGAAGGCGTATTTTTTAATCGGGCTAATTCACCATCGGCAGCATCAATTCCAGATTTTAAAATGATGAAAAACGCTGCGGCGAAATAATACTGGTTCAAAATACAATAGATTGCAATTAGTCCAGAAATTCCGAATAAAAGCGTTACGTGAATGGGTGTAAAACGAGTGTTTTTTAAGGAATTTGCCAAAAGTTTACCGAAAGACCTTCCGTAATCTGATAAATCCAAAAATTTATCTTGCGCTGCGAGTTTAGACATTAATTAAATCTAAAGAACTGTGACAATATAGTCGGACTGCAAAAGTAATATTATTTTTCTGTTATTTTTTTATTTTCTAACAGTAAATAAAATTGTACGCTGAATAAGAGTGTCGCCAATACTAAATGTATAGTTTGACTTCCGAAAGGAAAATCGACATACACCATAATTACACCTGAAAGTATTTCGAAAATTAAAATTCTAACTATCCAATTTACTTTTTCAAAACCCAATTGAAGATTTCTATTTCGAAGAAGTAAAAATAAATTGGCCAAAAAGACGACAATTGAAAAACTTCGATGAAAATAAAAGGTGATTTCAGGTTGTATCAACCAAAATGATTTTGGAGCACCCGATTTCTCAATTGTATCAATAAACTCCCGAACATAAGTTCCTAAAACCACTTGAACAACAGTAAGAAGTAGCACAACAAAAAGGGCAATACTAAACTTTTTATCGTATTTTCTAATGCTATTTTTCGCCGAAACCACATATATAACATACAACTGTAATGCCACAATTAAAAAAGCAGTTAACATATGAGTGGTAATTTTTACTGGACTTAATACCGAATCTACAACTGTTTTTCCTAACCAAGCTTGAAAACCCATCAGTATGCAAACCAAAAGCGAATAGACAACTATTTTTTTGTTTTCTTTCCAATAACCAAAAGCAAAAATAAATGTTACAAAACAGGCAATTCCTGCCAAAGCACCAAGCAATCTATTGATGTATTCAATCCAAGTATGTGCTGGGTTAAAAATAGCATAATCGTGTTTTGTATAAGATTCCCAGTTACTTTCTAAAAAAGAAGAAGTAGCTGTAAAATCAGATTTTGCCACAAGTAAACCTTCGTTTTTAATAATCACTTGACCTTCATCGTAAGCTTTATTAGGTGTAAATTCAAGTTCTTTTTGTTCTGTGGGTGGAATATAATATCCAAAACACTTTGGCCAATCTGGACAACCCATACCTGAGCCAGTCATTCGCACCAAAGCACCTGCAAGAATTACTAAATAAACTAAAACTAATGCTGTTTTTGCTGTTGTAAGAAAATATTTTTTCATTTGATTTATTAAGTTTCAAAGTTGCAGAGTTGCAAAGTTTCAAAGTTATAGAGTTTGTTTAATTTTGTTCATAAAAGAAGTTAACATTCGTTCAAGTTCTCTACTATCTTCGTAAAGTGTATTGAAATTTTCTAAAGCAATATAATTCAAGTTATATGCAATTTCAACTTGTGTTTGAAATTCGAAAAGTGAGCCTAAAGAAATAGTTAAAAATCTATAATAATCTTTATTTGTTCCTCTTCCAAAACCTTCCGAAATATTACTTGGAATTGAAATGGAACATCTTCTTATTTGTGAAGTAAGTCCAAATTGTTCCTCTTTAGGAAAATCAGCAGATATAGCATAACAGTTTGTAACTAAAGTCATAGCTTTCTGCCAAATAAGTAAGTCTCTAAATGTCTTCACTGTTATTTAAATATCTAAAATTATCAATTAATCACTATTTTTATCTTTGCTACTCTGAAACTCTGCTACTTTGCAACTCTAACTAATCCCATTTTTTCAGCACGCTTTAAAACAAATTCTTTTGCGAGCTCGTATTCATTTGGAATTTCACCTTCTAAAATGGCCTCTTTTACGGCTTCTTTTAAAACACCAATTTCACGACCTGGTTTTAATCCAAATAGTTCCATAATTTCTTCTCCAGAAATTGGTGGCTGAAACACACGAACTCGGTCCTTCTCCTCTACTTCAACTATTTTCTGACGTACAATTTTAAAATTATTGTGATATTTTTGAAATTTTTTACTGTTTTTTGTAGTGATGTCCGCTTCGCAAAGTGTCATTAAATTTTCAATATCTTCTCCTGCATCAAAAACTAAGCGACGCACAGCTGAATCGGTAACTATTTCTTCAGCTATTACAATTGGTCGTGAACTCATCATAACCATTTTTTGAACAAACTTCATTTTCTGATTTAAAGGCATATGAAGTCTTTCAAAGATTTTTTTAGCCATTTTGCCGCCTAAAAATTCATGTCCGTGAAATGTCCAACCTTGTTTTTTGTTGAATTTTTTAGTGGGTGCTTTTCCTATATCGTGCAATAATGCAGCCCATCGTAACCAAACATCTTCTGTATTTGGGCAGATATTATCTACAACTTCTAACGTGTGGTAAAAATTATTTTTATGGGTATGACCTTCTACTTCTTCGACATTATTTAAAGCGGTCAATTCAGGTAAAATTAGGTCTAATAAACCAGTTTGATACAAATGTAAAAATCCAATAGATGGCTTTTCTGATGACAAAATTTTATTCAATTCATCCACAATTCGCTCTCCTGAAATAATGTTAATTCTGTCTTTATTTTTTGCAATGGAAGATAACGATTCATTTTCAATTTCGAAATTTAATTGGGTAGCAAAACGAATAGCGCGCATCATTCGCAATGGATCATCAGAATAGGTAATATCCGGATCCAAAGGCGTTTTTAATAGTTTGTTTTCTAAATCGGTAACACCATTAAATGGATCGACTAAATCACCAAAATTATCAGAATTTAAAGAAAAAGCCATCGCATTAATGGTAAAATCACGACGTTCTTGGTCGTCTTTTAAAGTTCCATTTTCTACTAAAGGATTTCTGCTATCGTGTGTATAAGATTCTTTTCTTGCACCAACAAACTCAATATCCATTTCTTTGTAACGTAACATAGCTGTTCCGTAGTTTTTAAAAACTTGAACTTTTGGCTTATTTGAAAGTAATTCGGAAACTTTTAAAGCTAATTCAATACCGCTACCAACAGCAACAATATCGATGTCTTTTTTATGATTTCTATCCAATAAAATATCGCGTACAAAACCTCCAATCACATAGCATTCCAAGTTTAGTTCATGAGCGGCTT
>NZ_JBIKJI010000011.1:0-26944 GCF_044361065.1 Flavobacterium sp. | reverse complement strand
GTATATTATTTTTGATAATTTGTTGCCTTGATATGTAAAATTAATTGATTGTCCTGAGACTACAATTTTTTTTAATAAAGTGGTTTGGGTTGAACTTTCTGAAGAATCCCCAGAAGAATCATCAGAAGAACATGCTTGTAATATTAAAAATGTAATACTAAAAAAGTAGATTATTTTTTTCATAGTTTTTGATTATATTTTTACAAATATAAAAATAAATCAGTTATACGCTACTTTATTATTACAATCTCATAAATTTCAATAGATTAAAGTAATTTTCAATACGTAAAAGAGAGTTAGAAAAAACGATTACCTCAAAAAACTTTTTAGATAGTATTGAATACCGTGCTATGGATTTAGGGCGTTTAGTAGGGGTAGCATTCGCTGAAGGATTTACTGTTGAAAGATATTTGACTGTCAATAGTTTAGGGGATTTGAAGTAAATTATTTATTTTTTTCTTTGCAAGTATGAAGTTTAGTGTTATATTTGCACCCGTATTTATACATGGTGGTTGTAGCTCAGCTGGTTAGAGCATCGGTTTGTGGTACCGAGGGTCGCCGGTTCGAACCCGGTCTTCCACCCAAAGCCTTACAGAAATGTAAGGCTTTTTTTATGCCTTTATTTTATTAGTATTGCATCAGAAAATAGAAAGCTATATCTTAGCCTAAATTCAATACGAGATGTCAAACTGGAATTCGTACCTAAAAGAATATCAAAATTATTTGCGTTTGGAACGTGGATTGTCTCCAAATACCATTCAAAATTATTCGTTTGATGTTGAAAAATTGGTTGGTTTTCTGACAGAAAATAACATAGAAGTTACTCCAATAAAAATTACCGACGAACAGGTACAACAATTTATTTATACCATTTCTACTCAAGTTAATGCGCGAAGTCAATCCAGAATAATTTCAGGATTAAAAAGTTTTTTTAATTATTTAATTTTTGAAGATTACCGAAAAGACACCCCGCTTGAATTAATTGAAGTCCCAAAAACTGGTAGAAAATTACCCGATACACTTTCTACAGAAGAAATAGATTTATTAATTCAAGCCATAAATTTAACTTCAGCAGAAGGAGAACGTAACAAAGTAATGTTAGAAACTTTATATAGTTGTGGATTAAGGGTTTCGGAATTAATTACCTTAAAAATATCGGATTTGTTTTTTGAAGAAGGTTTTCTGAAAATTACAGGAAAAGGAAACAAACAACGTTTTGTACCCATAGGATTACCCACGCAAAAACTAATTTTAAATTATAAAAACTTCATTCGTACCCATTTGTCTATTCAAAAAGGACACGAAGATACGTTGTTTCTCAACCGAAGAGGAAAACAACTTACGCGCGCGATGGTTTTTACGATTATAAAAGATTTAGCCGTAAAAATAGATTTAAAAAAGACCATTTCGCCACATACATTCCGACATTCTTTTGCGACACATTTATTAGAAAATGGTGCCGATTTACGTTCTATCCAACTGATGTTAGGTCACGAATCGATTACAACAACTGAAGTGTATATGCATTTAGATAGAAAATTTTTAGCAGAAGTGATGCATTCTTTTCATCCAAGAGGGAAATAGATTTAAAGACTTAAATACTCTACTTCTTGTTTTAAAAAAGCGAAAAATTTTCATATTAATTAGTTTTAATGTAAATTGGTGCAAAATATTGCTATTAAAATCATTAACTACTACATCAAATGAAGACATATTCTATTGAAGAAATAAATCAGGTATTAAAAGGGGAAATTGTTGGACATACAAACACGCTAATTACAGCTCCTGAACAATTAGAAGAAGCAAAAGAGACTGAGATTTCTTTTATAGGAAACAAAAAATACGAAAAATTTTGGGCTACATCATCTGCTTGTGTAGCAGTTGTAAATCAAGATATAGCTATAGAACCAGGAGAAAATCGTGCCTTTATAAAAGTGTCAAACGCCGATTTGGCGATGTCGCAAGTATTGGAACTGTTTGCGCCACCAATGCCTGTTTTTACTGTAAATATTCATCCAACAGCAGTTGTTGATGCTTCTGCAACTATCGGGAATCAAACAAAAATAGGAGCAGGGGTGTATATTGGACCTAATGTTAAAATAGGTGAAAACGTACTTATTTATCCAAACGTAACCATTTTAGATGCGTGTACCATTGGAAATCAAACCACCATTTGGTCGGGCACTGTTGTTAGAGAGCGTTGCCATATTGGTAGTCATTGTATTATTCATCCAAATGCAACGATTGGTGCGGATGGCTTTGGTTTCCGTCCAGATCCAGAAAGAGGATTGGTAAAAATTCCACAAATTGGTAATGTTATTATTGGTAATGGTGTAGAAATTGGTGCCAATTCTTGTGTAGATAGAGGAAAATTTAGTTCTACAATTGTTGGAGATGGCTGTAAAATTGACAATTTAGTACAAATTGGGCACAATAGTAAATTGGGTAAATTTTGTATTATGGCTGGAAACTCTGGTTTAGCAGGTTCTGTTACTTTAGGAAATGGCGTTATTATTGGTGGTAGTGCCTCTATTAAAGACCATACGGTAATTGGCGATGGTGCTATTGTTGGTGCAGGTTCTGGAGTAACGGGCGATATTCCTGCAGGAAAAACAATGTTAGGCTATCCAGCAGTAGAAGCCAGAGATGCGCTAAAACAATGGGCAATTTTGAAAAGATTGGTACGAGATGCTAATAAATAATTATAAAAAAAAACCAGCTCTTAAAGCTGGTTTTTTTTATTCTTCTAATAGTACTTCTAAAATACTAATTGCGGCTTCACTAATTTTGGTTCCAGGACCAAAAACAGCAACTGCTCCAGCATCGAATAAAAATTGATAATCTTGCGCAGGAATTACACCTCCAACAATTACCATAATATCTTCACGACCATATTTTTTTAATTCTTCAATTACTTGAGGTACTAAAGTTTTATGTCCTGCTGCTAAAGATGAAACACCTAAAATATGTACATCATTTTCCACAGCTTGTTTTGCTGCTTCGGCTGGTGTTTGAAATAAAGGACCAATATCTACATCAAAACCCACATCGGCATAACCTGTTGCTACTACTTTTGCGCCACGGTCGTGTCCGTCTTGCCCCATTTTAGCAATCATAATTCTGGGTCTACGACCTTCTTTTTCAGCGAATTTGTTTGCTAATTGTTTTGCTTTTTCAAAACTCTCATCGTTTTTTATGGCTTTACTATACACTCCACTTATCGATTTAATTTGTGCTTTATGACGACCAAAGACCACTTCTAAGGCATCACTAATTTCTCCTAAAGTTACTCTATTTCTTGCGGCTTCAACAGCTATGGCTAATAAATTACCATTTCCTGTTTTGGCACATTCTGTCAAATCTTGTATGCTTTTTGCTGCTTTGGCGGTATCTCTTTTTGCTTTTATTTCAGCCAATCTTTCAACTTGTTGCTTGCGCACCATATCGTTATCTACATCCAAAATATGTAACGGATCTTCTTTTTCTAAACGGTATTTGTTTACGCCTACAATAATATCTTGTGTGCTATCAATACGTGCTTGTTTACGCGCTGCAGCTTCTTCAATTCGTAATTTAGGTATTCCTGCTTCTATGGCTTTTGTCATTCCGCCTAAAGCTTCTACTTCTTCAATTAATGCCCACGCTTTTTCTGTAATTTCTGCGGTTAAACTTTCCACGTAATAACTTCCTGCCCAAGGATCTACTGTTTTACAAATTTTAGTTTCTTCTTGTAAGAAAATTTGCGTGTTTCGAGCAATTCTTGCTGAAAAATCTGTAGGTAAAGCAATGGCTTCGTCTAAGGCATTGGTGTGTAACGATTGCGTCCCACCAAAAGCAGCCGCTGCGGCTTCAATTGTAGTTCGAGCTACGTTATTAAATGGGTCTTGTTCGGTTAAACTCCAACCCGATGTTTGACAATGGGTACGTAATGCTAATGACTTTTCATCCTTAGGGTTAAATTGTTTCAGTAATTTTGCCCAAAGCATTCTTCCCGCACGCATTTTAGCAATTTCCATAAAATGGTTCATTCCAATTGCCCAAAAGAAAGATAGGCGAGGCGCGAATTCATCAATTTTCATACCTGTTGATAATCCGGTACGAATATATTCTAAACCATCTGCAAGTGTATATGCTAATTCAATATCGGCAGTTGCACCTGCTTCTTGCATATGATAACCAGAAATGGAAATGGAGTTAAATTTTGGCATATTATTACTCGTATATTCAAAAATATCGGCAATAATTTTCATAGATGGCGTTGGTGGATAAATGTAAGTATTCCGTACCATAAATTCCTTCAATATATCGTTTTGTATGGTTCCTGCTAATTGGTTTGGCGCTACGCCTTGTTCTTCTGCAGCTACGATATAGAAGGCCATTATAGGTAAAACGGCACCATTCATAGTCATAGAAACCGACATTTCGTCTAACGGAATTTGGTCGAAAAGAATTTTCATATCTTCCACCGAATCAATGGCTACGCCTGCTTTACCAACATCACCTTGCACTCTAATATGATCCGAATCGTATCCGCGATGTGTAGCCAAATCAAAGGCAACAGATAATCCTTTTTGTCCGGCTGCTAAATTACGTCTGTAAAACGCATTACTTTCTTCAGCTGTTGAAAAACCGGCATATTGACGAATTGTCCAAGGTCTGCGAACATACATTGTGCCGTAAGGACCTCGTAAGTTTGGTGCAAAACCCGCTCCAAAACCAATGTGTTCTAATCCATCAATATCTTCTTTGGAGTAGGTTTTTTTTAAATCAATGTCTTCGGCTGTGTGGAAGTTAGTTTGATTACTTTCAACTTTCGACTTTTGACTTTTGACTAACTGTATATGTTGTATGTTTTTTCTCATTGTTTATTCTTCTATAGCCAAACGTTCTTGTTCTACTTTTTCGGCTAATCGTTTTTCAATAATCGGTACAATTAGCGTTTTTCTATCTTTTGTTTTTACGAAAGGAAACAACTCTAAATCGTGTTTCATTTTGTCGTTTGGATTTGGATATTTGTTTGTTCCCAATAAAATTTCTTTACCAGAATCAAATAATCCTTGTTCTTTTAGTGCGCTTTCTGAAATTTTTCTTTGAATAGTGCCTTCAATTAATTGTGTGATAAAACCACCATTAGCTTCAATTTCTTTAAATACTTCTAAAGCTTTTTCTGCCAATTGTTCCGTTAAAGATTCAATATAATACGCGCCATCTGATGGATTATTTACTTTGTCGAAATAACTTTCTTCTTTCAGTATTAATAACTGATTGCGAGAAATTCTGTCGCCAAACTCGTTGTCTTTATGATAAATGGCATCGTATGCTAAATTAGAAACTGCATTGGCACCACCTAAAATGGCCGACATACATTCGGTTGTGGTTCGTAACATATTTACATTATAATCGTAAATTGTTTTGTTGCGTTTTGTGGGTGTTGCTATGATATGGCAATCAAAATTATAATTGTATTCGATTGCTAAAGTGTTGAAAAGTAAGCGTAAAGCTCTAATTTTAGCGATTTCGAAAAAATAATTTGTGCCCACACTAACTTCAATAGAAATTGGCTGATTTATTTTTGAAATTCTATTGAAATATTCATTACAATGTGCTAAAGTATATGCCAATTGTTGCACCATATTGGCACCAGAATTTTGATAGATTCCAGATTGTATCGTTAAAAAGGGAATAGTAGTATTTTTTGAAATTTCATTCAGTTTTTGAATATCTGAATTTAGGTTTTCATACCAATTTCCATCTCTACATAGTTGGCCTATAGGATCTATTTGAATGATAAAATTATACCCGTTTTTAGCTGCGAAATTATTTAAAATTGCCACATACTCTTGTGATAGAAAAGGCAAAAAGAAATAATATACCACATTTTCTACGGGTAAATTATTCATTAATTTTGATAGGTCTATTTTATCAGATTCAATGGTAAAACGAACGCTTTCTGCACCGCGTTGTAGACTTTCTTTTGCTTTTTTGTTCGACATTTGCACATCGTGAACATAAATATTTTGCAAAATTTTAAATTCGGTAGCGTTACTATTTGTTGGGTGATTTATGATTTCTTCATCAGAATGGTAAAAGGGTTTTACTTTTATACCTTCTAAACTTTCCCATATTAGGGTATCGTTATAATCGGCACCTTTTAGCTCAAATTGAATTTGTTGTTTCCATTGTTTAGATGAAACAGCATCAAAATCTTGAAATAATTGTGTTTTCATTGATTTGTTTTTTGATTTGAAAACGTATGCATTTAGGTTACTTTTTTGCTTCAAGTAAGCTGTCTTTTATTTTATCTTCTTCAAATTCTATGATGTAAATATCTTCGCTATCTTTTTTCATGAAGTATTTTTCGCGAGCATATTTTTCGGTCATATTATCGTTTTTAAGATTTTTTATTTTTACACTGTCCTTAGCAATTTCTGACTTGTAATATTTTTTATTGTCATTTAATTCATCAATCTGACCGTTTAAAAAACGATGTTCAAAATAAGAATAGTTATCAAAGAACAGCATCCATACAATGAAAGCAATCAATGTTATAGCGTATTTATTACCTAAAAAATTTAGAAAAGGAAATTTCTGAACTAGTATTTGAATTTTTTTAAACATTATTTGTCAATCCGTTGATTAATAACTGCTCTTACAACATCAATGGCAACCGTATTGTATTTGTCATTTGGAATAATGATATCGGCAAACGCTTTTGTTGGCTCAATAAATTGCTCGTGCATTGGTTTTAGAGTGGTTTGATATCTATTTAAAACTTCATCCATATCTCTACCTCGTTCTGCTATATCTCGTTTTAAACGACGTATTAATCGTTCATCAGAATCGGCGTGAACAAAAACTTTAATATCAAACAAATCACGAATTTCTGGATTTGTAAAAATTAAAATTCCTTCTACAATTACTACTTTTCTTGGGTGCGTACTAATGGTATCTTCGGTTCTGTTATGTGTAATGAAAGAATAAATAGGTTGTTCAATTATTTTCCCAGCTTTTAAGTCTTTTAAATGCGCTATTAACAATTCAAAATCAATAGCACGTGGGTGATCAAAGTTAATTTTAGTTCGCTCTTCGTAAGATAAATTACTTGTTTCTTTATAATAAGAATCCTGAGATATCACGCCTACTTCTGTAGAAGGCAGTTCATTCATAATTTGATGTACAACTGTAGTTTTTCCACTACCAGTACCACCAGCAATACCAATAATAAGCATAAATAGTAACTTTAATTTACACAAAGATAGAAATATATACTATAAAAAAAATTCTATCTTAAAGGAAAAGATAGAATTTTATTAACTATTTTTAAATGAAAATTAATTATTGATTAATTGTAATAATTCATTTATTTTTTGTGGTGTGTTAAATGCGCCATTAAAAGAAGTGGTCACTGTTGCTGAGCTCTCGTCTTGAACGCCTCTTGAAGATACGCAAAGATGTTTGGCATCAATAATAACGGCTACATCTTCTGTATCTAAAGCTTTCTTTAAATCTTCAGCAATTTGCATCGTTAATCGTTCTTGAACTTGAGGTCGTTTTGCATAATATTGTACGATTCTATTTAGTTTCGATAATCCAATAACTTTTCCAGAAGAGATATATGCTACGTGTGCTTTTCCATAAATGGGTACAAAATGATGTTCGCAATTGGAGTAAAACGTGATGTTTTTTTCTACCAACATTTGATTGTATTGGTATTTGTTTTCAAAAAGTGCCATTTTAGGCTTATTTTTAGGATTTAACCCAGAAAAAATTTCTTCAATATACATTTTTGCTACTCGTTCCGGAGTTCCTTTCAAAGAATCATCAGTTAAATCTAAATCCAAAGCCTTCATAATTTCAGTAAAATGAAAAGCAATAATTTCTTTTTTTTCAGTGTCCGATTTTGAAAATGCGTTAGCTACCATTGGCGTTTCTAACGAAGTAAATAAATGGTCATTTCCTATATCTTCTACGGATATATTTGTAAGTATGTTGTCTTCAATCATAAAGTTAGATTTCATAAAATTTATTTTGTTTAACAAAAGTAATAAATAATTAAACAAAAATGAATTATTTATATAATTATTTTATTTATGGTTCTATAAGATAAATATATACTTTGTTATGTAGAGTCTATAAGTTAAGTGAATGCAAAAAAAAACGACCTCAATATTATTGAAGTCGTTTGTCGGGGTGGCAGGATTCGAACCTGCGGCCTCCTGCTCCCAAAGCAGGCGCGATAACCGGGCTACGCTACACCCCGTGAATGCGAGTGCAAATATACTCTTTATATTTAAACTTCAAAATGATTTTCAATTTTTTTATTGGACAAAATAATTTTACATTTACCCAACTTTACATTTTACTTATGAAAAAATATTTTTACGTATTATTACTTCTAATTGGTTTAATTTCTTGTACGTCTAAACCAAGTAAAGAGGCTATTTTAAAAATAAATGGCTATTGGGAAATTGAAAAAGTTACTTTTCCAGATGGAAATAAAAAAGAATATCAAGTAAATGAATTTATAGATTTTATTTCCATAAAAAATTTAAATGGAACCCGACAAAAAGTAGCGCCGCAACTTGACGGTACTTTTTTAAAAGGTGCTTTGCAAGATAAGATTAGAGTTGTAGATAGTTCGAATTCTTATTTTTTGAAGACGAAATCTAATTTTACCAAATGGGAAGAAAAAATCATCTCTGTTTCTGAAGATGAATTAGTTTTGGAAAATGAAGCAAAAATCACATATTATTACAAAAAATTTGTGCCTTACAGTAAAAGAAAATAAAAATGAAACGATTTAATGACGATTTTTCTATTGGTGATGTAATGAAAGAGTTTATGAAATCAACGAAGCTGGAAGCGGGTTTGGATGTCATAAATGTTAAAGAAACGTGGTATAAAATGATGGGTCCAGCATTTAAAAATTATACGCAACAAATTGAATTAAAAAGACAAACTTTATATGTACAATTAAATTCTTCAGTTGTAAAACAAGAATTAGAATACGGAAAATCCAAAATCATAAAAATGCTTAATGAAGAACTTGGAAAAGATTTGATTAAAGAAATTGTGTTTAGGTAGAAAAGGTAAAAGGTATAGGGTTTTAGGTGTAGGGAAAAATATTATATAAAAAAGGCGAATTGAAATTTCAAGTCGCCTTTTTATATTTATATCAACTGTTCACTAATTACTGAACACTGAATACTTTTTTTAGAATTGCTCTCTTCCAGCGAAGTGGAAAGCACTTTCAATAGCTGCATTTTCATCTGAATCTGAACCGTGTACGGCATTTTCTCCAATTGAAGTAGCATATTTTTTACGGATAGTTCCTTCAGCAGCATCAGCAGGGTTTGTAGCACCAATTAAAGCTCTGAAATCTTCTACTGCGTTGTTTTTTTCTAAAATTGCAGCAACAATAGGTCCGCGAGTCATAAATTCTACTAATTCACCAAAGAAAGGTCTTTCCGAGTGAACCGCATAAAATTTCTGAGCATCTGCAACAGTTAATTGCGTTAATTTCATAGAAACGATTTTAAAACCGCCTTCTGTAATCATGTTTAAAATTCCACCAATGTGTCCGTTTTCAACACCATCTGGTTTAATCATTGTAAATGTTCTATTTGTAGCCATTTTTCTTAAATTTTTTGCAAAGGTACTATTTAATTCCAAATTGCAAAACTGTTTTTAAAAATCAAGAGTGCTTTATATCTTAATTAATTTAAAACTGGTATGTAATGGATCGGAGTGGGAAATAATTTCATTAATAAAAGTTTGCGAATAAAATACGCTAAAATTACTTTTTCGTTCTTGCAAACTTCCGTTTGGAAACAATTGATTTTGTATTTCGGTTATGCGTTTTAATTTTTCAAAATGTATACGTTTTTCTGCTTTTAAAAGTCGTTTCTCTAAATTATCTAATCCTTTTATTTGTTTGGCTTCTTGTGCTTTTACAGCACCAGTAAACGATTTGTCAGTTTGTTCCGCAATTTTTAATAATTCAGTAAATTGATTTCTTAATATTGCTTTTTGTTCAGAAAAATCAATTTTTATATTTGATAATTCTTTAGTTTTTTTATTAATCAATTCTTGATTTGATAGAAATAATTCTTCAAATGAAACGCCTAAATTGGCTGATTTTGACATTAATTTGTCTGTTGCAATTACAAACGAATTTCTAAGAATTAGTATAGGAAATAAAACCTTTTGAGCCTCAAAATTATTTTTCAATTCTAACCAATACGCTATTTCGCCACCTCCGCCAATGTATGCTAAATTTGGCAAAACAACTTCTTGATATAGCGGTCTTAAAATCACATTCGGACTAAATTTTTCTGGAGAATTTTTTAACTCGTTTAGAATTTCAGTTTCTGAAAATTCAATTTCCGAATTGTTAACTTTGTAAATATTGTTTTCAAAAATAATTCGTTCACGTAAATTATCTTCAATGTAAAACAAGTTGATTTCTCTTGGATTTACTTGTACTGCGTATTCATTTAATTGTGCAATTGTTTTAGAAACAGCAGCGAAAGAATTTTGATGAAGTAATTCATCTTGAACATATGGTGCGAAAAGTGATTTCAGATTTTTATCATCGCCATCAATAATCACTAAACCTTCTGTTTTAAATAATTCATTTGCTAAATAACGTGTCGCATCTGCTAAATTAGCGTGTTCTAAATAGGTTTTTTTGAATAGATCTTTTAGATATTCGGCTGTTTCACCAACTCCAATTGATTCAGAAAATTCTTTAAAGGTTTCTGTTAAACCATCCGTTACTAATCTTCCAACAGGTCCGAAACTTTCTTTACCCCATTTGATTTTTTGGTCGTTAAAATGAAAATGATTTATTTCTTCAAAATCGTGATCTTCTGTCGCCATCCAATAAATAGGCACAAAATTATAATCTGAATATTTTTGTTTTAATTGCTTGCATAAATTAATTGTGGAAGCAATTTTATAGATAAAATAAGCAGGTCCCGAAAATAAATTTAATTGATGACCAGTAGTTATAGTGAATGTTTTATCTGATTTTAGTAATTCAATATTCGTTTGAGTTTCTTGTGAAAATGGAAAATTTGAATTCTGATTTTTTAACGCTTCTGCTAAAATTAATCGATTTTCAATGGTGTAATTTTTCGCCTTCTCGGTTATTTGAGGACCAAAATTTTCTATTCGGGGAAACCTATGATATAGTGATTGTACTTCTGGTTTTTCATCTAAATAATCTACAATTAGTTTAGAAAAATAACCCGATTTTTGATACGAAATACAATCTGTTGGCATAATTTTTTTTACAAAAATAATCATTTTTCGTCATCTACAATTAATTTTTATCTTTGTAAAAACATTTCACCTTGTCAGACATTCTTTTAATTACGCCACCATTTACCCAATTGAATACGCCTTATCCCGCAACGGCTTATATCAAAGGGTTTCTAAACACGAAAAGTATTTCTGCATTCCAAATGGATTTAGGTATCGAAGTGATATTAGAATTGTTTTCAAAAAATGGATTGAGTTCTTTAATCCCTAAAGGTGAAATAGTTCAATTTTCAGAAAATTCGCAACGAATTCATACCCTTTGGGATGATTATGTCACAACAATAGACGCGGTAATTGCTTTTCTTCAAGGAAAAAATCCAACGTTAGCACGACAAATTTGTAGTGGTAATTTTTTACCCGAAGCTTCTCGTTTCAATCAATTAGACGATATGGAATGGGCTTTTGGTTCTATGGGAATGCAAGACAAAGCAAAACATTTGGCCACTTTGTATTTAGAAGATATTTCGGATTTCATTGTGGAATGTATAGATGAAAATTTCGGATTTAGTCGTTATGCAGAACGATTGGGTAGAAGCGCCAATTCATTCGAAGAATTATATGACGAATTACAAAAGGAAACCACGCATATAGATAAAATTACGCTTCAAATTTTAGAAGAAAGGATTAAGGAAGTTCAACCTAAGTTGGTGTTAATTTCAGTGCCATTTCCAGGAAATTTATATAGCGCTTTTAGATGTGCGCAATACATAAAAGTCCATTATCCTTCAATAAAAATCGCTATGGGAGGTGGTTTCCCAAATACAGAATTGAGAAGTATAAAGGACAAAAGGGTGTTTGAGTTTTTCGATTTTATTACGCTTGATGATGGCGAATTGCCTGTAGAACTTTTATATAATTATTGTCATTCTGAACTCGTTTCAGAACCCGAATTTAAGCGTACTTTTTTATTAGAAAATAATGAAGTCGTATATAAAAATAACACTACAAAATCAGATTATAAACACGCTGATGTGGGAACGCCCGATTATTCTGATTTACATTTAGACAGCTACATTTCTGTAATTGAAATTGCCAATCCTATGCATAGTTTGTGGAGCGATGGACGTTGGAATAAATTAACAATGGCGCACGGCTGTTATTGGGGCAAATGTACGTTTTGTGATGTTTCGTTAGATTATATAAAAATTTATGAACCTATTGCGGCAAAAATTTTAGTGGATAGAATGGAAGAACTGATTCTTCAAACAGGCGAAACAGGTTTTCATTTTGTAGATGAAGCCGCACCGCCAGCATTAATGCGTGAAGTAGCTTTAGAAATTCTAAAACGAAAATTAGTGGTTTCGTGGTGGACAAACATTCGCTTTGAAAAAAGTTTTACAAAAGATTTGTGTGTGTTGCTAAAAGCTTCAGGTTGTATTGCGGTTTCTGGTGGATTAGAAGTAGCTTCAGATAGATTATTAGAACTGATTAAAAAAGGAGTAACGGTTGAACAAGTAGCTAAAGTCACGAATTATTTTACCGAAGCTGGAATTATGGTTCACGCATATTTAATGTACGGTTATCCTACGCAAACTATTCAAGAAACTGTGGATAGTTTAGAAATGGTGCGACAGTTGTTTCAAATTGGAAGTATACAGTCAGGATTTTGGCATCAATTTGCTATGACGGCTCATTCTCCTGTAGGATTACATCCTGAGGAATTTGGTGTAATTCCGCAACAAAATGGCACGAACTTTAGCGAACTGGCGAAGCAAATTACTTTTGCAAATAACGACATTCAGTTTATTGACAAAACAGGTATCAATCACGATAAGTTTAGTTTTGGATTAAAAAAATCGCTGTTTAATTATATGCACGGTATTTGTTTCGAGTATGATTTGCAAGATTGGTTTGAATTTAAAATTCCAAAAACAAAAATAGCTCCAGATTTTATAGAAAACGCACTTAATAATGATGTAGATTTTTCATTAAAACCTACTACTAAAATCATTTGGATAGGTAATTTACCAATTGTAGATTATTTTACTAAATCCAAAAAAGGTGCAACTTGGGAAATAGCGAAAATGACGTTTTATTTTAAAACAGATACAATTGAAATTTCTATAGAAAAAGACCAAGCAAATTGGCTACTAAAAACCTTACAATCAGTTTCAAATCAACCCGTTTTGTTAAAAGATATTAAAATGGACTTCGAATCTCAGTTTGAAGATTTTGAATTATTTTGGTTTTCAAAACCAATGAATTCATTACGAAATTCAGGTTTATTATTAATTTAATATTGGTTTTTATTTGGAGTTTTTTAGACCTGATAGGTCTAAAGAATACTTACACTGGCACATTCACAAATTCCATTCTTACTAAACCGTCATCGTCAATTTTTGTAAGTGTAATTTCGTGTAAGGTGTTTGCTAATTCTGGGTTCCAAGGCGTTTTTACTTTTACATAGTTTTCAGTAAAACCCGTAATATATCCTTCTTTATTTTCGTTTTCAAATAGTACAGTGCGAGTCGTGCCAATTTGACTTTCATAATACGCTCTACGTTTTTTAACAGAAAGTCCGCGTAGCATTTTACTGCGTTTGCTTCTTATATTAGCGGGTACAACGCCTGGCATATCTGCGGCTTCCGTATTGTCGCGCTCACTGTATGTAAACACGTGTAAATACGAAATGTTCATTTCATTTAGATAATTGTACGTTTCTAAAAAGTGTTCGTCGGTTTCACCAGGAAATCCTACAATTACATCCACACCAATACACGCGTGTGGCATCACCTCTTTAATCTTATTTACGCGTTCCGTATAAATTTCACGTTGGTAACGGCGCTTCATTTTTCCTAAAATTTCATTGCTACCACTTTGTAAGGGAATATGAAAATGGGGGACAAACGTTCTACTTTTACTTACAAATTCAATGGTTTCGTTTTTTAATAAATTAGGCTCAATGCTTGAAATTCTTAGTCTTTCAATGCCATCAACTTTGTCTAATTCTTGCACTAATTCTAAAAACGTATGTTCGTGTTTTTTGTTGCCAAATTCACCTTTTCCGTAATCGCCAATGTTTACACCAGTTAATACAATTTCTTTAATGTTTTGTTCCGAAATTTCTTTGGCATTTTTCAATACATTTTCCAGAGCATCACTTCTCGAAATCCCTCGTGCTAACGGAATTGTGCAATATGTACATTTATAATCGCAACCATCTTGTACTTTTAAAAAAGCACGGGTTCGGTCACCAATTGAATAACTGCCCACATAAAAATCGGCTTCTTCAATTTCGCAACTGTGTACTTCGCCCATATCGTTTTTCGATAGGTCGTTTATGTAATCGGTGATTTTAAATTTTTCTGTCGCACCTAAAACCAAATCTACACCATCAACTGCAGCTAATTCTTCTGGTTTCAGTTGGGCATAACAACCCACGGCGGCAACAAAAGCTTTGTCGTTTAGTTTCATCGCTTTTTTTACCACTTGTTTAAACTGCTTATCTGCATTTTCTGTTACCGAACACGTGTTTATTACGTAAATATCGGCTACTTCTTCAAAATCCACTCTGTCAAAACCTTCATCTGTAAAGTTTCTGGCAATAGTAGAAGTTTCCGAAAAATTCAGTTTACAACCCAGTGTATAAAACGCTACTTTTTTTCTATCAGACATACTTGTTTTCTTAGGGCGTGCCCTTTCAGGTCGTGCTATCCGTTGCAATCTTTTTTATATGTTGCCTTCGAGTACCTCAGGCAACATATAAAAAGGATTTCCACTCCTATCACTCACGCAAATCGGATACAAAATTACGTAGATTTTTCTTAAGTTATAAATCTTTTAGTATCAGATTTTTAGTTAAAGCGGTTTCAAAATAAAAAATAATGGTATTTTGTTTGCAGTATTGGGTAATAGTATTATATTTGCACCCTGAAATAAAAACATAATTAACAAAAGGTTATAAGGCGTTTACACCTTTTTATTGTAAAAAGCCGCGAAACAAATTATAATCATACATTTAAAGATTTACAAAATGAGAAAAGGAATTCACCCAGAAAACTACAGATTAGTCGCTTTTAAAGATATGTCTAACGATGATGTATTCATCACAAAATCAACTGTTGAAACTAAAGAAACTATCACACACGAAGGTGTTGAGTATCCAGTTTTCAAAATGGAGATTTCAAGAACATCTCACCCTTTTTACACAGGTAAATCTAAACTTATTGATACAGCAGGTCGTATCGATAAATTCAAAACGAAATATGCTAAATTTGAAAAAAAATAATTTCAAATTTTTAAATAATAATAAACCTCGAATGTATTCGGGGTTTTTTTATTTTTATAAGTCAAATTTCTTTGTAAATTTGAATCGTTAAGTTTCTATTAAACCTTTTAAACTTTTTCAATGAACTATATTCTTTTTGATGGACCTCATCGTAATGCTTTGTTGCCATTTACCTTCACAAGACCCGTTGCAGATATTCGTGTTGGGATTTTAACCATTCGCGAAAAATGGGAAAAACAGTTGGGTTCTACCACAACATCTATTACAGAAGACTATTTGTCTGAAAAATGGCCTATGGTAGAAATGGAAAATAACGTAATGATTAATGCTTCGTATTTACCAAATGATATTTTGGTAGCTATGATTAAAAATTTAGAACACAATCAAGCGATTTTTCAAGAAGACGAAGTAGTGGCTTTTTATGCTAAAGAAGGAGAAGAAGTCGATTTTGATAGTTTCGAAGGAATCGAATTTTCAAACGACTGCATTAAAATTGAAAACACTTGGGATATTTTTCAAAAAAATGAGGTAGCTATTCGTGAAGATTTCGAATTGTTGACTGAAGATCGATTTTCACAACCGATACCTAAATCGGTTAACGTAATTGCTCCAGAAAATATTTTCATTGAAGAAGGCGCAAAATTAGAATTTGTAACCTTAAATGCATCAACAGGTCCTATTTATATTGGTAAAAATGCAGAAATAATGGAAGGTTCTGTTATTCGAGGTCCTTTTGCCTTGTGTGAATCGGGTAGAGTGAAATTAGCTACAAAAGTTTATGGTGCTACTACGGTTGGACCTCATTCTGTAATTGGTGGTGAAGTGAATAATTCAGTTTTATTTGGCTATTCTAATAAAGGACACGATGGGTTTTTAGGAAATGCGGTTTTAGGAGAATGGTGTAATATTGGTGCGGATAGTAACAATAGTAACTTAAAAAACAATTACGAAGAAGTAAAATTGTGGAGCTACGAAACAGAAAATTTTGCTAAAACAGGTTTGCAATTTTGCGGATTAATGATGGGTGACCACAGTAAATGCGGAATTAATACTATGTTTAATACGGGCACAGTTGTTGGGGTAAGTACTAATATTTTTGGAGCAGGATTTCCAAGAAATTTTGTGCCAAGTTTCAGTTGGGGCGGAGCAAGTGGTTTTACAACGTACTTAACCAAAAAAGCGTTTGAAACTGCTAAAATTGTAATGGCAAGAAGAAATGTTGAATTTTCTGAAGAAGACGCTAAAATTTTAGAACACGTTTTTGAAGAAACTAAAAAACACAGAAAAGAGTAAAAAAAAGCGGTTTCAATATTGAAACCGCTTTTTTTTATAATTGTTTTTTTATAAATCAAATCCCATATTTACGCCTAATTTATCGGCAATAATTCGAGCAATTTTACTTCTTAATTCTGGAATTTTTACACTATTAGTCACTTCACTTGTAAACGCGTACATTAATAATGCTTTGGCTTCTTTTTTACCAATTCCACGTTGTTGCATATAAAACATCGCACTTTCATCTAACTGTCCAATAGTACAACCGTGTGAACATTTTACATCATCAGCAAAAATTTCCAATTGAGGTTTCGCATTAATAGTTGCTTTATCACTTAATAATATATTATTATTTTGCTGAAACGCATCTGTTTTTTGTGCTTCTTTTTCTACGAAAATTTTACCATTAAAAACACCTGTAGCGCTTCCGTCTAAAATAGTTTTATAATTTTGATGACTTTCACAATTTGGCGTCGCGTGTTGCACTAACGTATAATGGTCAACGTGTTGTTTGTTGCCAATAATAGTAATACCTTTTAAAGTAGAATCAATATGTTCGCCTTGATGATAGAAATTTAAATTATTTCTGGTAATGTTTCCTCCAAACGAAAATGTATGAACCGAAACGTGACTGTCTTGTTTTTGAGCAATGTAGGTATTGTCAATTAAATTCGCAGTTTGTAAATCATTTTGCACTTTATAATAATCAACAATAGCGCGTTTTTGAGCAAAAATTTCTGTAACCGAATTTGTTAAAACGGGATTGCTATTTAAACTCTGGTGACGTTCTACAATTTGTACGTGTGCATTTTCGCCCACAATTATTAAATTTCGAGGCTGTGTCATTAATGCAGCTTCAGAACCTGTTGAAAAATATAAAATTTCAATAGGTTTGTCAACCACTTTGCTTTTTGGAATATTTACATACGCACCTTCTTGAGAAAAAGCAGTGTTTAATGATGTTAAACTATCATCTTTATTCGCAATTTTGTTAAAATATTCGTCAATATACATCTTGTATTTTGGCTTGTTTAAAGCCGAAGACATAAGGCAAACATCTAAACCATCGTGTGTGGTGGATGATAAATGTGAACTGAATTTTCCGTCAATAAATACAACTTTATACGTATCCACTTCATTTAAGAAGTATTTTTTTACATCAGCAAATTCTACAGTATTTTCTTTTTTAGGAAATACACTAAAATCATTTTTTAAAATGGCATTTAACGAGGTATATTTCCAGGCTTCCTCTTTTTTTGTAGGAAAACCTTTATTTTCAAAGTGTTTTATAGCTGAAGTTCTAATGTCGTGTAAATCATTGTTTACATCAGCAATTTTCTCTTCAAACGCCATAAATGACGATAATATTTTTTCTTTTAATTCCATTTTTCTTGACTTTACGACTTTTGACTTTCGACTACTTCGTTTTTAATCCAATCGTATCCTTTTTCTTCTAATTCTAATGCTAAAGAGGCATCGCCAGATTTAACGATTTTTCCATCCATTAAAACGTGTACAAAATCAGGAACTATATAATCTAATAATCTTTGGTAGTGCGTAATAACTAAAACGGCATTGGTTTCATTTTTTAGCTTGTTCACACCATTAGCAACAATGCGCAAAGCATCAATATCTAAACCAGAATCTGTTTCGTCAAGAATGGCTAATTTTGGTTCTAACATCGCCATTTGAAAAATTTCATTACGTTTTTTCTCACCACCAGAAAATCCTTCGTTAAGTGAACGTGATAAAAATTTTCTGTCAATTTCTAACAATTCTGATTTTTCACGAATTAATTTCAACATTTCATTAGCAGGCATATCTTCTTGTCCACGTGCTTTACGCGATTCATTAATAGCCGTTTTCATAAAATTTGTAACTGAAACACCAGGTATTTCAACTGGATATTGAAAAGACAAGAAAACGCCTTTGTGAGCTCTTTCTTCGGGTGCTAATTCTGAAATGTCTTCACCTTCTAAAATAATTTCGCCAGCAGTTACGTTATAGTTTTCGTTTCCAGCAATTATAGACGAAAGGGTACTTTTTCCAGCACCATTTGGTCCCATAATCGCGTGAACTTCTCCCGCTTTTACTTCTAAATTAATTCCTTTTAATATTTCTTTGTCTTCTACTGAAGCGTGTAAGTTTTTAATTTGTAACATATTGTTTTTTTATTATTCGTAATGTCCTTTTAAAGACAAAATATTTAAAATTTCTATTGTGTTTTCGTCTATAACTTGATAAATGATTCGGTGTTCTTGATTAATTCTTCTTGACCACTTTCCAGTTAACTGATATTTTAAAGGTTCAGGTTTTCCGATGCCTTCAAAAGGATGTTTTTGAATATCTTTAATTAAAGCAGAAATTTTATTCATTATTGCTTTATTGCCAGATTTTTTCCAAAATTCTCTGTCTTTTTGAGCTTTAACTGAATAGATTACTTCCACAAGTCTTCTAAATTTATCTTGACACCTTTACCATCTTTTATACTTTTTTCTGCATCCAAAATTTCTTTAACAAATTCTGGATTATATGGTTTTTCGATTTTATCAATAATTTCAAAACCAAGTGCTTTTGCTAAAGATTTTAAAACAGGAAAATCTTTTTTCTTAACGTTTTTTAAAACTAAATCCATAACTAATCTTTTTAAATTTTACCCCACACTTCCTTCTAAACTAATTTCCAATAATTTTTGAGCCTCTACTGCAAATTCCATTGGTAATTTATTTAAGACTTCTTTACTGAAACCATTTACAATTAAAGCAATTGCTTTTTCTGTTGGAATCCCTCTTTGGTTGCAATAAAATACTTGGTCTTCACCAATTTTTGATGTGGTGGCTTCGTGTTCTATTTTTGCACTTGTATTTTTACTTTCTATATATGGAAATGTATGTGCACCGCAATTATTACCCATAAGTAAACTATCACATTGCGAGAAGTTTCGAGCATTATCAGCGTTTTTACTTATTTGAACCAATCCACGGTAACTATTTTGAGATTTACCAGCCGAAATTCCTTTTGAAATAATGGTTGATTTGGTATTTTTACCTAAATGAATCATTTTTGTTCCCGTATCCGCTTGTTGGAAATTATTTGTTACAGCGATAGAGTAGAACTCACCTATAGAATTATCCCCTTTTAAAACACAAGATGGATATTTCCAAGTTACAGCAGAACCTGTTTCAACTTGTGTCCAAGATATTTTTGCGTTTTTCTCACATAAACCTCTTTTGGTTACAAAATTGAATACTCCACCTTTACCTTCTTTATTTCCAGGATACCAGTTTTGAACGGTCGAATATTTTATTTCAGCATCGTCTAAAGCAATTAATTCTACAACCGCAGCGTGAAGTTGATTTTCATCACGACTTGGAGCTGTACATCCTTCAAGATAAGAGACATAACTGCCTTCATCGGCAATTACAAGCGTTCTTTCAAACTGCCCAGTACCACCTTGATTGATTCTAAAATAAGTTGATAATTCCATCGGACATTTTACGCCTTTTGGAATATAACAAAAACTTCCATCAGAGAAAACAGCTGAATTTAAAGCGGCGTAAAAATTATCTTTTTGTGGTACAATAGTTCCTAAATATTTTTTCACTAATTCGGGATGTTCTTGAATAGCTTCGGAAATAGGACAAAAAATAATACCTTTTTCGCCTAATGTTTTTTTGAATGTAGTAGCCACTGAAACAGAATCTACTACAATATCCATTGCTACATTATTCATTTTTTTCTGCTCGTCAATAGAAATCCCAAGTTTTTTGTACATTTCTAATAACTCTGCATCAACATCATCTAATGATTTATTTGGATCCGATTTTTTTGGTGCCGAATAATAGGCAATAGCTTGAAAATCTGGTTTTGTATACTTAACATTTGCCCATTCTGGTTCTTCCATTTGTTTCCAAGCGGCGAATGCTTCTAAACGCCAATCGGTCATCCATTGTGGTTCGTTTTTCTTTATAGAAATCGCACGTACAATGTCTTCGTTTAAACCAATAGGAAACGTTTCCGATTCTAATTCAGTATAAAATCCGTATTCGTATTCTTTATTTTCTAATTCGACTTTTAAATCGTCTTCTGTGTATTTACTCATTTTAATAATTTAAAGATTTAATAATTTAAAGATTGAAAAATTCTTTAAACTCATTAATCATTTATTTTGTATTTAATTTTGTTTTCAAATATTTTATGAAATTTGAAATATTCTGAGAAATTTCAATAGTTAGATTTAAACTTTTTTGTATTTCATCTACAGAACAAAATTCTAATTCTTTTGCTAAAATTAGCATATTTCTAACTTCAGCACAACTTCCTTTTGCAATTTTTAAATATCTTATAAATTGCTTGTTATTGTTACATTCTGATCCTTCTGCAATATTATTCGTTATTGAAACTACAGCTCTTTTTATTTGATCTTTAAAACCATATTCCTTATCCAATGAAGTGTTTTTTACTAAACTAAAAATTAGTTTCGTTAATACAACTCCCTTTTTGTGTACCTCAAACTCC
Organism: Flavobacterium sp.; assembly: GCF_044361065.1. Taxonomy (GTDB): domain Bacteria; phylum Bacteroidota; class Bacteroidia; order Flavobacteriales; family Flavobacteriaceae; genus Flavobacterium. The sequence goes on along the minus strand of NZ_JBIKJI010000011.1, from coordinate 5,598 downwards.
TCAAAAGATTTTGTCATAATCTTTAAATCTTTAAATCATTTAATTTTTTAATCTATTGATTTAAAGCGAAAAACTTTCCCCACACCCACACGTTCTTTGTGCATTTGGATTGTTAAAAACAAATCCTTTTCCGTTTAAGCCTCCTGAGAATTCTAAAATAGTTCCAGCTAAATATAAAAATGATTTTTTTTCAACAGCAATTTTAACATTACTATCTTCGAAAACTTTATCATTTTCGCCTAACTCTTTATCAAATTTTAATTCATAAGAAAGTCCAGAACAACCGCCACTTTTTACACCAACACGGACATAATCAGTTGCAGCATCAAAACCTTCTTCTTTCATCATATCAATAATTTTTTTACTTGCAGATTCAGATACTTTTATCATAACTTAGTTATTAATTATATTTGTTTTGTATTCCTTATTTTGATTTTGTCTAAATTAACTCTGCAAAGATAAACCATAAAAAACTTTTTACAAGGTTTGATAACATTTTTATAACTTATATTTTCATAGTTTTCATTTATGCTAATATTATTTTTTAGTGGTCATAAATGTTATCGTATTTTTTATTGATGTTTGCTTACGCAAACTTGTTGTATTTTACGATTTCATTTATTGAAAATTTTGTAATTTGGCAAAAAATATAAAAGATGAAATTATATCCAATAGAGGCAGGAAATTTTAAGTTAGATGGCGGTGCTATGTTTGGCGTTGTACCAAAGACAATTTGGAATAAAACCAATCCTGCGGATTCTAATAATTTAATAGATATTGCTGCAAGATGTTTGCTTATAGAAGATGGGAATAAACTGACATTAATAGATACCGGAATGGGAAATAAACAATCCGATAAATTTTTTGGTTATTATTCTCTTTGGGGCGACGAAAGTTTAGACAAATCATTAGCTAAATTTGGATTTCATAAAGATGATATCACAGATGTTTTTATGACGCATTTACATTTTGACCATTGTGGTGGTTCTGTAAATTGGAATCACGATAAAACAGGTTATGAAGTGGCTTTTAAAAATGCAAACTTTTGGACAAATAAAAACCATTGGGAATGGGCAACTCAACCAAATTCTCGAGAAAAAGCTTCTTTTTTAAATGAAAATATTTTGCCAATGCAAGAAAGCGGTCAGTTGAAATTTATTAATCGTGCCGAAGGTGATTTTTTAACTACTTCAGAATTAGATTTTGGCATCTTTTTTGCTGATGGACATACCGAAAAACAAATGCTTCCACATATTAATTATAAAGGAAAAACCATTGTTTTTTGTGCTGATTTATTAGCTACTGCTGGTCATATTCCTATTCCATATGTTATGGGATACGATACCAGACCGCTTTTAACTATGGACGAAAAAGCAAAATTTATGAATGCAGCTGCAGAAAATAATTACTATTTGTTTTTAGAGCACGATGCACACAATCAAATTATAACTGTAGAAAAAACAGAAAAAGGGGTAAGATTAAAAGAAGTATTTAGATGTGAAGATATCTTTTAGTACTTTATATATGTAACAAACCCTTTGAAATACTTACTAATTATCAAATTAAATAAAATTATACGAATATGAAAATTCAATTTAAACCTTTATATCTATCATTTGCCTTAGCACTTGTTTTATCTGGATGCGGATCTGCTAAAATGGTTTCAACTCCGGTTGAGAATATTGATAGAATGCCTTTAAAAACAACGCCTTTAAAAGAAAAAGACTTGCAGCGTTGGAGTCATTTAGATTTAGTGAAAGACACGGTGCCGGGTATGAGTGTTGATAAAGCTTATGCAGAAGTATTAAAGAAGATAAAGCAGCATAAATTAATTGTTGCAATTATAGATTCTGGGGTAGATATTAATCACGAAGATTTAAAATCGGTTATTTGGACCAATCCAAAAGAAATTGCAGGAAATAATATTGACGATGATAAAAATGGGTATATTGATGATATTCATGGTTGGAATTTTTTAGGCGATGCTGTTCATGAACAATTAGAAATGACACGTATTGTAAAAAAAGGACCAAATACACCTGATTATGAAAGAGCTAAAGCAAAATTAGAAGAAGATATTAAAGGATTGCAACAAGATAAGCAGCAATTAGATATGATTTTAAACGCTGAAAAAGCTATTAAATCCTATTTGAATAAAGATAACTTTACTTTAGAAGAAGTTAAAAAAATTGAAACTAAAGATCAAAGTTTATTACAAGCTAAAGCTATGTTTTCTCAGTTTTTAACAGGAATGACTAAAGCTGATTTTGATAAAGAAATTATTGATTTTAAAGACCATGTTTATGGGCAATTAAATTATAATTTGAATGTAGAATATGATGGTAGAAAAATAGTTGGTGACAATCCGGATGATATTAAAGATACAAAATACGGTAACAATAATGTAGTGGGTCCAGAGCCAAAAGAAGCAAAACATGGTACACATGTTGCGGGTATTGTGGCGCAAGTAAGAGGTAATAAAAAAGGTGGCGATGGAGTGGCAAATTCGGCAATAACAATTATGCCAATTCGTGCGGTACCAAATGGTGATGAATATGATAAAGATATCGCATTAGCCATTCGTTATGCAGTAGATAATGGAGCAAAAGTAATCAATGGTTCTTTTGGAAAATATTTTTCTCAAAACAAAGAATGGGTTATGTCCGCCATGAAATATGCGGCATCAAAAGATGTAATTATAGTAATTGCTGCAGGAAACGAATCATATGATTTAGATGTAACGAATAAATATCCAAATGACACGTATGATGGTTCTCCTGAATTTGCTAATAACGTATTAATTGTTGGCGCACTTTCTCCAGATTATGGATCTAAAATGGTAGCTTCTTTTTCAAATTATGGAAAAAATAATGTTGATATTTTTGCACCAGGTGAAAAAATTTATGCAACCACTCCTTTAAATACCTACGAATATTTGCAAGGTACTTCAATGGCTTCGCCAAATGTAGCGGGTGTTGCTGCATTAATTCGTTCATCTATTCCAAGATTATCTGCAATTCAGGTGAAACAGATTATTATGGAAAGTGGTACTTCGTTAAATAATATGATTTCTGTAGGTGAAGATAAACATAAAGCAAATTTTTCTGAAATTTCTAAAACAGGAAAAATAGTAAACGCCTATAACGCCTTACTATTAGCTGAAAAGGTTCTAGATGCTACTTTATCTCAAGAAGAGAAAAATTATTATAAATCATTGCGTACAAACTAAAAAAAAATTGGTTATAAATCAATCATTTTAAACTGTATGTGGGATTTTAATTAAGTTTTTACTCTCCTCTTGAAAAATAATTCAAAAATAAATTATTTTGATATTTTTTCAAATACAAATGCATAAATGCATATTTGTTTTAACTAGAATTCGATCTTTTTTAAAAAGCATATTTACTTATACAATGATAATAAATAGTTAATAAAATTATAAAAATAACCACAAAGAGATACCTAGTCGCTTATCTTTGTGGTTTTCTTTTTACATAAAACAGTTACAAATGAAAAATACATTTAAACAATTTTTAATTCTTTTAACAGGAATTTCTTTTGCACAAAACAATCCAAATTCAGGATATTGGCAACAACATGTTGATTATAAAATGAATGTGAATATGGATGTGAAAAAATACCAATATAAAGGAAATCAAGAATTAAATTATACAAATAATTCACCTGATACGTTGAAGAAAGTCTTCTTTCATTTGTATCCAAATGCGTTTCAGCCAGGAAGTGCAATGGATATGCGTTTGCAAACTATTTCAGATCCTGACAAACGAATGGTGCGAAAATTCACAAAAGATAAAAAAGAAATTAAGGAAAGTAGGATAAGTACTTTGCAGCCCAACGAAATTGGATATTTGTTGGTTTCAAATTGCAAACAAAATGGAATTGCTGCACAAAGTAGAGTAGTTGGAACCGTTTTAGAAATTACTTTGCCTCAAGCAATTTTACCAAAATCAAGTTCCACTTTTACATTAGATTTTGAAGGACAAGTGCCACTTCAAATTCGTCGTTCTGGAAGAAATTCAGAAGAAAATGTAGCGCTTTCCATGACACAATGGTATCCTAAAATGGCTGAATATGATTTTGAAGGCTGGCATGCAGACACCTATATAGCAAGAGAATTTCATGGTGTTTGGGGAAATTTTGATGTAAAAATTACTATTGATAAAGACTATACTATTGGTAGTACAGGTTATCTTCAAAATAAAAACGAAATTGGAAAAGGGTATGAAGACGCAGGTGTTGTGGTTTCTTATCCGAAAAAAACATCATCGTTAACTTGGCATTTCATAGCACCAAACGTTCATGATTTTGCTTGGGGTGCAGATACAGAATACATTCACGATAAAATTATGGGTGAAAATGATACAGAATTACACTTCTTCTATAAAAACAAAAAAGAGAACATAGAAAATTGGAAAAAAATGCAGCCTAAAACCGCTGAATTATTAGCCTATTTCAATAAAAATGTTGGGCAATATCCGTACAAACAATATTCCGTTATTCAAGGTGGCGATGGTGGTATGGAATATGCTATGTGTACCTTGATAACTGGAAATAGAAGCTATGGCAGTTTGGTTGGTGTAACCGCTCATGAATTTGCGCATAGTTGGTTTCAACATATTTTAGCTACTAATGAATCAAAACATTGTTGGATGGATGAAGGTTTTACTTCATATATTTCTAATTTAGCTATGAATGTAATTTTACCTCCAAAAGAACCAGAAAGTCCATTTGCAGATTCGTACAATAACTATGTTTTTTTAGCTAATTCAGGAAAAGAACAACCATTAACAACACATGCAGACCGATACGATTATAATCAATCGTACGGAATTGGGGCGTATAGTAAAGGAGAAATATTTTTAGCACAATTAGGTTACATCATTGGACAAGAAAATTTAGATAAAACGATTAAAAAATATTATTCGGATTATAAATTTACACATCCAACACCAAATGATATTAAGCGAACTGCTGAAAAAGTTTCTGGCGCCAATTTAGATTGGTATTTAAATGAATGGACGCAAACTATAAATACAATAGACTATACTATTAAGTCTGTAGAAAATAATAAAATCGTTTTAGAGAGAAAAGGGAGAATGCCGATGCCTTTAGATGTAATCGTTGAATTTGAAAACGGTACTAAAGAATATTTTTATATTCCAAATACGCTAATGCGTTGGGAAAAACCAAATCCGTATACATATAACAGAAACGTTTTATCAGGTTGGGATTGGGCGATTCCTACTTACACCATTGATATAAATTCAAATAAAGGTGCTATAAAATCAGTGGTTATTGATCCAAGTGATTTAATGGCAGATGTTAAAAAGGAAGACAATATATTTCCAAAAAAATAACAATTAGGTAGCATATTACATTAAAAATAATACTATATTAGATTTTAAAATATTCGCAAATGCAAGATAAAACATTAATAGGAAGTGAAGAATGGTGTTCGTTCCCACAATTAGGAATTCCCGCAATAAAAGCTCGTGTCGATTCTGGAGCTAAAACATCTGCGTTACACGCTATTAATATCAAAGTATTTGATAAAAATGGAGAAGAATGGTTGAAATT
>NZ_JBIKJI010000109.1:0-7519 GCF_044361065.1 Flavobacterium sp. | reverse complement strand
AGAAAATAGCCAAATCAATTCAAAGAAACCGAGCGGGTTTAAAAGATCCTAACAAACCAATTGGTTCCTTTATATTTTTAGGCTCTACAGGCGTGGGAAAAACGCAATTGGCTAAAGTGTTAGCTAAAGAATTATTTGATTCTGAAGAGGCTTTAGTGCGAATCGATATGAGTGAATATATGGAGAAATTCGCTATTTCACGTTTAGTTGGAGCACCTCCAGGCTATGTTGGCTACGAAGAAGGTGGTCAATTAACCGAAAAAATTAGAAGAAAACCATACGCTGTTGTTTTATTAGACGAAATTGAAAAAGCCCATCCCGATGTTTTTAATATGATGCTTCAAGTTTTAGACGATGGTTTTTTAACAGATAGTTTAGGGAGAAAGATCGATTTTAGAAACACTATAATTATTATGACTTCTAATATTGGGGCGCGTCAATTAAAAGATTTCGGACAAGGTGTTGGTTTTGGAACGGCTGCTAAAACAGCTCAAGCAGACGACTACAACAAATCGGTAATTGAAAATGCTTTGAAAAAAGCGTTTGCGCCTGAATTTTTAAATAGAATTGATGATGTAATTGTATTTAATAGTCTAGAAAAACATGATATTGATAAAATTATCGATATTGAAATGGAAAAACTTATTTTACGAATTAAAGACTTAGGATATACGTTTACCATTTCTGAAAAAGCAAAAGATTTTATTGCTGAAAAAGGTTTTGACAAACAATTTGGAGCACGACCATTAAAAAGAGCCATCCAAAAATATGTAGAAGATGCGCTTGCCGAAGAAATAATAACTTCAAAAATACACGAAGGTGATGAAATCTTTATGGATTTAAACGAAGATTCACAAGAACTAATTGTAACAGTAATGAAAACAGAAAAACCTGCTAATTAGCAGGTTTTTCTTTATAATTAAATATGAAATAAATATTTTAAATTATTTATTTGCATAAGATAATCTTCCTATAATTCCAGGCATTTTTTTACCTTGTATGTCATAAATTGCTTTTATCCACATCGGAAATAACATTGGAACAACTATAAATGAAAGTTTATTGAACTCCCAAGCTCGTTCAAAATCAAAATGAATGAAATGCATTACTGCTTTTGTCATACCACAAGCATAACAAGGAATGTTTGCAAGTTGTACAGATAGACACACACTTTCTCCTTTATCGAAAAAAGTAGCTGGCAAAAACAATAACACAATTGGAGCTACAATTGTTACTACATTAGATGTGTAAAAAAATAATTTAGAAAACATTTTTATTATAGCGTTTTAGAATAACTTCCGTTTTTAGGTTGTAAATTACCTGTAATGATTCTGATTAAGTCAATTAAAGACCATACACCACAACCACCTAAAGTAAGTAATTGAACAACACCTTGCCAAGTGTATCCTAAATAAAATCTATGGATTCCTAATCCACCTACTAAAGCAACAAGTACTAAAGCAATAATTTGACTTTTACCATCACCAGCAATCGCAGGAGAAGATAATTCATCTTCTTGGTTTTCAACAACTACAGTTGTGTTTGTGTTGTTAGAAGTAGTTCTTTGAACTGGGAACGATGCATAAGTAGCTGTTAACGTTCCAACCATCAGCATTAAAGCTGATAAAAATAATTTGATTTTCATAAAAAAAATGTTTTAGATTTACACAAAAATAATAATTAAACTCAATATGCAATGAAAAACCTAAAATATTTTTTACAATTATTTTCTCTGTTTTCCTTAACTAATTATGCTCAAGTAAATTATGAATTTTACGGCGCTTTAAAATTAAACGGAAACGACAAAACAATCATCACATACAGATTGGTTTTTACGGAACAAAACGGTAAGATTAGTGGTTATTCCGTTACTGATTTAGATGGAGCACACGAAACAAAGAACGTAATTAGTGGTTCATACGACAAATCAAAAAAGCAATTTTCATTTCAAGAGAAAGAAATATTGTATACAAAATCAAAATTTGATGAAAATTCGTTTTGTTTTGTGAATTTTTCTGGAAAAGTAAAATTAGTGGAAAATACAAGTAAATTAGAAGGTGCTTTCAAAGGTTTATTTAATAATAAAACCAAATGTATTGATGGCACAATGTCTCTAATTGGTAGTAATAAAATTTATAATTTAGTAAATAAAGTAAATAAGAAATTACAAAGCTCTAAAAAAATAGATGCTAAAACCAAAAGCGAATCCAACCCAATTAAACTAATTGACAGCTTAAAAATAAATAAATTAAGTACAAATCAAAATTTAAATGTATTTTGGGAATCTACAATTTTGAAATTAGATATTTGGGATAATGGACAAGAAGATGGCGATATTATAAACGTATATCATAACAATAAATTGATTTTATCTGAATACTCAGTTACCAATAAAAAGAAAACAATTAATATCACATTAATTGGAAAAAACGATATTTTCAAAATTGTAGCTGTAAATGAGGGAAAGATAAAACCCAATACAGCAAAATTAGAACTTCACGACAAAAATAGAAGTTTTGAATTATTAGCTACTTTGAATAAAGATGAAGAAGCTTCAATAACAATCATAAAAAAACCTGCTAATTAGCAGGTTTTTTTTGTACAAAATTATCTAAATTAGAATGTATATGCAACAGATAGTGCAATATTAGTATTGTTTACTTTATATGATGGTACATCTTTTGAAATATTTGATAAACCAGATGTATATCTTACACCTGCACCAATGTTTTCAGTAAAGTTATAACCAAAACCAAAATTTAAACCAAAGTCAGTAGAATTATAATACTTTTTAGCATCAACAGATTCTGAAGTTCTTTCTGTTGTTGTACCTAAAGTCCCTGTAGTTTCAGTATCTGACTTAGCACTCATTAGAAAACCAATCTGTGGACCAGCTTCAATATATAATTTTTCTGTAGCATAATATTTAGCCATTACTGGAATATTTAAATAATTCAGTTTTTCAGTTGACTTTTCAGTAAAAGATATACCTAATTGAGTATATGAAATCTTAGATTTTGCTCCTTGAGCAGAAAATAAAAGCTCAGGTTGAACCGCAAATTTGTCTGAAATTTTAATTTCAGCATAACCACCAATTTGGAAACCAGCTTTAGTAGATGCTCCTTCAAGATCTCCTGCAAAGTTAGATAAATTTAAGCCAGCTTTAGCACCGTACTTAACCTCTTGTGCATTAGCAAATGCAAAACCAAAAACTGCAACAGCAGTTAAAAATACTTTTTTCATAAATTATTTGTTTTAAATTAAATTTGAGGCTGCAAATATATAAATATTTTTCTTTTTTAAAAAAAATTATTTTTTCAAAAATGGCATTTTAACCACTTTTGCTTTAATATCTTTATTTCTAATTTTAATATAAATTTCAGAATCTGGAGTTGCTAATGCTGTTGGAACATATCCCATTCCTATTGCAATTCCTAAACTTGGTGATTGTGTTCCAGAAGTTACAATTCCTACTACATTTCCATTAGCATCTGCAATTTCATAATCGTGACGAGGAATGCCTCTATCAATCATTTCAAAACCAACTAATTTTTTAGAAACACCCGCTTCTTTTTGTTGTTTCAAGTTTTCTGAATTGGTAAATTCTTTTTCGAATTTAGTAATCCAACCCAAACCAGCTTCTAAAGGAGAAGTAGTATCATTAATGTCGTTTCCGTATAAACAGAATCCCATTTCTAATCGTAAAGTATCTCGAGCCGCTAAACCAATTGGTTTAATTCCGAACGCAGCCCCAGCTTCAAAAACTTTTGCCCAAATAGTAATTGCATCTTCGTTTTTAAAATAAATTTCAAAACCGCCAGAACCCGTATAACCTGTTGCAGAAACAATTACATCTTGTTTTCCTGCAAATTCACCAATTTGAAACGTATAATATCCCATATTTAGCAAATCAATTGAAGTTAAACTCTGCATCGCTTCAGCAGCTTTTGGTCCTTGAATGGCTAACAAAGAGTAACTGTCAGAAAGATTTTGCATCTCTACTCCTAAATCATTGTGTGATGAAATCCAATTCCAATCTTTTTCAATATTAGAAGCATTTACAACTAACATATAATGATTGTCTGCAATTTTATAAACAATTAAATCATCAACAATTCCACCTTCATTATTTGGCAAACAAGAATATTGTGCTTTTCCATCTACTAACTTAGAAGCATCATTAGAGGTTACTTTCTGAATTAACGCCAATGCATTTTCTCCTTTTAAGAAAAATTCTCCCATATGAGAAACATCAAAAACCCCAACTCCAGTTCTTACCGTTTCGTGTTCTGCGTTTACTCCTTCATATTGAACAGGCATATTGTAACCTGCAAACGGAACCATTTTTGCTCCTAAACTTTCGTGAATAGCTGTTAATGCTGTATTTTTCATTGTACGTTTTTATAAAATTTAAAGTTGCTAATATATTGAAAATTCTTAAAATTACGCCCTAATAATCTTAAAAGTTTAGCCACGAATTTTCGAATATATAACATTAAAATAATCGTATCGACTTAGTCGATTAATAATTCGAATTTAATATTTAACCTTTAGGAATAAAATAGTAATTCGATAATTCGAGGCAAAAAAATAATGAGATTGAATCATTCTTAAAATAATATTGTTTTAATACTGAAAATAGTTGCATTTTAGAATTTGTTTGTAGAATTTTGACAGCTAAAACAAAATCGTATGCATTACATAGATTCATCAGTACTTACTATAGAAAAAGTTAGAGAAATTATTTTTGAAGGAAAAAAATTAGCACTTTCAGAAGAAGCTATCTCAAAAATAGAACGATGCAGAACGTATTTGGATGAAAAAATGGCTTCAAATGATAAAGCTATTTACGGAATTAACACTGGTTTTGGTTCGTTATATAATATTAAAATTTCGACTGAAAATTTAACCAAACTTCAAGAAAACTTAATGAAATCTCACGCTTGTGGTACTGGTGATGAAGTACCTCACGAGATTGTAAAGATAATGTTGTTATTAAAAATTCAATCTTTGAGTTACGGACATTCAGGTGTACAATTAGTAACCGTTAACCGATTAATTGATTTTTACAATAATGATATTTTACCTGTAGTTTACACACAAGGTTCATTAGGAGCAAGCGGCGATTTATCACCTTTAGCACATTTATGTTTGCCGTTAATAAATGAAGGCGAAGTATATTATGACGGTTTCCGTCAACCAGCGCATAAAGTATTAGAAAAGTTAAACTTATCGCCTATTACATTAAAATCAAAAGAAGGTTTAGCGTTGTTGAATGGCACGCAATTTATGAGTGCTTACGGTGTGTACAATTTAATTCAAGCGGATAAATTAGCGCATTTAGCAAACATTGTTTCCGCAGTTTCTTTAGAAGGTTTTGATGGAAGAAAAGAGCCATTTAATGAATTAATTCATTTAGTTCGACCACATAATGGGCAATTAGCAACAGCAGCTCATATGTTAGAATTATTAGAAGATAGCGAAATTATCGCACAACCTAAAAAACACGTACAAGACCCGTATTCTTTTAGATGTATTCCGCAAGTTCACGGTGCCTCTAAAGATGTAATTGACCACGTAAAAAAAGTATTTACTACCGAAATTAATTCGGTAACAGACAATCCTAATATTTTTGTTGTTGAAGATGAAATTATTTCTGGTGGAAATTTTCACGGACAACCTTTAGCGATGGCTTTAGATTATTTAGGAATTGCTTTAGCAGAATTAGGAAGTATTTCGGAAAGAAGAACGTATCAGTTAATTTCTGGTTTAAGAGAATTGCCTGCGTTTTTAGTCAGTAATCCTGGATTAAATTCAGGGTTTATGATTCCGCAATATACAGCGGCGAGCATTGTTAGTCAGAACAAACAATTAGCAACTCCTGCAAGCATAGACAGCATTGTATCAAGCAACGGACAAGAAGATCATGTAAGTATGGGAGCAAATGCAGCTACAAAAACATTAAAAATTGTTGAAAATTTAGAACGAATAATAGCTATTGAATTATTTAATGCTTCACAAGCTATCGAATTTAGAAGACCTTTAAAATCGAGTGATTTCATTGAAATGTTTGTTAAAACCTATCGTGAAGAAGTGCCTTTAGTTACAGATGATAGAATATTACATTACGATATTGAAAAATCAATTCAGTTTTTGAAGAGTTTTCAGGTGGAAATAAATTAATCCTTATTTCGTTTCGGTCTTTTTACTAATTCACCTTGGCAATTTGGACAAACATTTGCCATTTCTGTAGCGCACGATTCACAAAATGTGCATTCATAACTGCAAATACAAGCTTCTGATTGCATATTTAAAGAAATAGTGCATTTCTCGCAAGTTGTTTTGTATTCTAAAGCCATTATTTATTTTTTACTAAATAAATCATAATTGCAGCACCAAAGATAATTTCTAAAACCACGCCAGTATTAAAGATTAATGTTGCACCAGGCCAATGCATAATTTTAAATAAAGCACCGAAAGCCACAATAAAACTACAAGTGATAAGTATAAGTAATAATTTTTTGAAATTGTTTTGCATTTTTTACTTAAAGTTTTTTTCAATAGCTTTTATCATTTCACCGGCAATATCTTTTTGAGTAGCACCTTCAATTCCTTCAAGTCCTGGAGAGGAATTTACTTCTAATAACAAAGGTCCTTTTGAAGATCGAATAATATCTACTCCAGCCACTTTTAAATTCATCGCTTTAGCTGCTTTTATGGCAATTCTTTTTTCATCAGCGGTAACTTTAACTATGGATGCCGTACCACCTAAATGAATATTTGCACGAAATTCGCCAGGTGCAGCTTCTCGTTGCATAGCAGCTACTACTTTTCCGTCTACAACAAATAAACGTAAATCTTTTCCGTTAGCTTCTTTAATAAATTCTTGCACTAAGATATTAGCATTCAAACTTTTAAATGCATTAATAACCGATTCGGCGGCTTTTTTAGTTTCTGCTAAAACGACACCTTTTCCTTGTGTTCCTTCTAATAATTTCACAATTAATGGCGAACCACCTACCATTTTTATTAAATCGTCAGTATCTAATGGTGAATTTGCAAATCCTGTAGTAGGAATATCTACGCCATTGTTTAGTAATAATTGTAAAGAAAATAACTTATCTCGAGATTGAGTGATGGCCGCAGCATTGTTTAAAGCATACACTTTTAGTGCTTCAAATTGTCTGGTTAGCGCACATCCGTAATACGTCATACTTGGACGAATACGAGGGATAATGGCGTCAAAATCTTTTAAAACCAAGCCGCCACGATAATGAATTTCAGGATTTGAAGCACTTAACTTCATATAACAATATTTGATGTTTAAAAAATGCATTTCGTGTCCACGCATTTCTCCGGCTTCAATAATACGTCGGTTGCTATATAAATCTGGGTTACTTGCTAATAATCCAATTTTTAATCCTTTTTTTTCAGGTTCACTATAATAAAATTCTTTTAAACTTTCTGTTGTTGGCTGACCTAATTCAAACTTTTTTTCGGGGTCAACTATCAATCTTCC
>NZ_JBIKJI010000190.1:0-3387 GCF_044361065.1 Flavobacterium sp. | reverse complement strand
ATTAAACCGCTCTCAATAACGGCTAAATATTTAAAATCATCAGGAACATTATATTTTGCAAGTATAGGTTCAATAATTGGAAAAACTTTATTTGCTCTTTTTATAAGAATGGCTGTTGAAGCATTTAAATTGATATTCACTAACATTTCTCTGTCCAAACGTTCTTTTACATCTGCTTGATCAGTAGGTACTTTCTCACCACAAAAATCCATATCAGTCGGATATTCTAAATAGTTTTTTTTTGGTACGTTTTGGTATGAAGTAGCATAAATTAAAAATCCGCAAATAATAAACAAGGGGATTAAAATTAGTGTTTTATGTAAGTTTTTCATTTATATACAGGTTATTTGACAGTTTTAATAACAACAAAGATATTCATTTTAAGATGAGTTTGGGTAAATTTTCATTTAACCATTTATACTTATTTACAATCATAATATGTGTACCACCCTTAACAACGATACAATTTTTAATATTAGAAATTGGAAATACCATATCTTCATCACCGTGGATGTGAATTACTTTTTCATCAGGAATGCTTCTTTGCCAAAGTAATACATTTTCAATTGCCCAATCCAAATATTTTGTTTGTTTCATAAATAAATAGCGGTTATATAATTTTACGCGTTTTGCTAATAATCCTCTGCCTTTTATATATCTTGATAAATAATTTACTTGACTTAAAAGACTGGTAGGAAGTGCTTTGTATAATTTTGTAGCCTTGGCTAATTTCATATGAATTGGCAATTCTTGGTTGCTTTTTACACTTGAAATAATAATAACTTTTTGGGTTTTAATGATTTCAGACATTTCTTGTACCATTATTCCGCCAAATGAAACACCTACTAATACACAATTTTCTTGTGTAATGCCTTCGCACATTCTTTTGGCGTAATTCTTTATGGTTTCGTGATGCAAAGGTAAAATCCATTCTAAATAATGCATTTCAAATTGTTCTTTGGGTAATTTTATATTTTCAAATATTTCTATACTTGCTGCTAAACCCGGAACAAAGTAAACGTGTGTTTTCGACATTAGTTTGATGATTTTGTGCCTTAAAATTATAATTTTAATTTTAAATGGGTTTCTTTTTTAGATATAAATATCAAAATTTAACAAATAATTTTCTATTGTTATGATTTTCATTTGTTTACTACTTGATTTGTCTTTATTTTTTTGTAAATTTGCAGACATTTTAACAAACAATTAAGATTTGTTAGTATTTAAAACCCAGATTTATGTTAGTTGAGGAAATTAAAGACAATGAATTATTAAGACAATTTGAAACAAAAACCGCTTGCGGACTTTTAACGATTGAATATGCCATTCAGGAGCGAAAAATATTTTTAACAAAGCTTTGCGCGAATGAAAATGAACAAGAAGAAAAAGTAAATCAATTTATAACTTCTGTTTTAGATATTGCTGAAGAACGAAAGTTTAAAGTAGTACCAACCAATACAAAAATTGTTTCTTTTTTTAGAAAAAATAAAAAATTTCAACAATTATTACCTCCAGGTATTAAAATATAATTTAGAATTATAGCTACAAATAACAGCATTAAAACTCGTTTTGATGCTGTTTTTGTTTTATAAATTCCTTCAAAAAATATAAAATTACGGATTGAATAAATGTTATATTTTCATCAAATTTTGTTAAATATCATTGAAAACAATACCTTTATGCCTAAATTTGGTAGTACATATTTTTAGTTTAAATTAATTGTAAAACCAATATTTTAGACACTATTACGTCTAATTAAACAGAATAAACAAAAAGAATGAACCCATACATAGATAGAGAAAAAAGCTGGTTAGCATTTAACGCAAGAGTGTTGCAAGAAGCCGCAGACGAAAATGTGCCGTTATTAGATAGATTACGATTCTTAGGTATTTTTTCGAATAATTTAGATGAGTTTTTCCGTGTTCGTTATGCTGCAATTCGCAGAATGACATTAGAAAAAATTGATACTAAACCAATGTTAGGTGATATTTCTGCAGAACAATTGTTGAAGGATATTACAGAAATTGTAATTGAACATCAATCTGAAAGTTTACGAATATTAAACGATATTGAAAAAAAACTTGAAAAACAGGGTATTTATATTATTAATGAAAAGCAAATAAATAAAGACCAAGAAACGTTTATTAAGGAATTTTTCATTCAAAAAGTAAGTCCTGAATTAGTTACCATTATGTTAAATGATTTAGTTGAATTTCCTTTAATTAAAGACACTTCTGGATATTTAGCTGTAAAATTGGTAATGAATAAAAACAAATCTGGACTAATTTCTCAAATATTAAACGATAAAGAAATTAGATACGCCATTGTTGAAATTCCAAAAACTATTAACAGATTTGTAGTTTTACCTTCAAATTCAGACAAACAATATATTATTTTATTAGATGATGTAATTCGATATAGTTTAGATCATATTTTCAATATTTTCGACTATGAAAGTATTGATGCACATATGATAAAAATAACTCGAGATGCGCAATTGGAATTCGATTCAGACTTGAGCAAAAGTTTAATTGAAAAAATATCATACAGTGTTAAAGAACGTAGAGTAGGTGAGCCCGTACGTTTCGTATATGACCAAGCAATTGAAAAAGACACGTTAGAGTTTTTCCTAAACAGAATGAAAATTGATAGTTCCGATTCCATTATTCCTGGTGGAAGATATCATAACCGAAGAGATTATATGGATTTTCCAAATCTTGGACGATACGATTTGTTGTACAAACAAAATGTGCCATTACCCATTCAAGGTTTAAGCTTAGACGGAAGTATGCTTCAAAGCATTAAAGAAAAAGATTATTTATTGCACGCGCCTTATCAATCTTTCTCTTATGTTATTAGATTTTTGAGAGAAGCAGCTTTAGATCCTAAAGTGCAATCTATAAAAATTACATTGTACAGATTATCTAAAAATTCTCAAATAGTAAGTTCACTTATTAATGCTGCAAAAAACGGAAAGAAAGTTACAGTTCAAATTGAATTACAAGCCCGTTTTGACGAGGCAAGTAATATTTCTTATGCCGAACAAATGCAAGAAGAAGGCATTAACTTAATTTTTGGTGTAAAAGGACTAAAAGTACATAGCAAAATTTGTTTAGTAGAACGTTTGGAAGACGATGAAATTAGGAGATACGGATTTGTTTCTACAGGAAATTTCAGTGAATCTTCTGCTAAAATTTACACCGATGTAACCTTGTTTACAAGTGATTCAAAAATTTTGAAGGATATGTCAAAAGTATTTGAATTTTTTGAAGTCAACTATAGAGTACATCGTTATAAACATTTAATTGTTTCGCCACATTATACCCGTTCTCGTTTTGTTAAATTGATTGATAGAGAAATAAAAAAAGCATTGGAAGGTAAACCAGC
>NZ_JBIKJI010000165.1:0-4188 GCF_044361065.1 Flavobacterium sp. | reverse complement strand
AAATAAAATTGATAATTAGAGGTATTTGTTGTTTGGTTCCAGGATTAAAAAATTACAGCGAAAACATTGAAGCTATTAGTATTGTCGATAATTATTTAGAACATTCACGCGTGTTTATTTTTGGGAACAATGACAATCCTGAAGTATTTATTTCTTCTGCCGATTTTATGACCAGAAATATTGACGCTCGAGTTGAAGTAACTTGTCCAATTTACGATGAAGAAATTAAAAAAGATTTAATTGATACTTTTGGAATAGGATGGAAGGCAAACGTAAAAGCGCGTTTACATTCAGATAAATTTGAAAATTTATACAGAAAACGTGGCGAAGATAAAGTATTTAGAGCCCAACAAGAAATGTACAAACACTATCAGAACAAATTGGAAGTAATACTTCCAGAAATTATATAAACACATAAATGATTCAAATAAAAAAATATGCTGCAATAGATATTGGTTCCAATGCAATGCGATTGTTAATTACTAATATTATTGAGCAAAAAGGTAAAGAAGTTCAATTTAACAAAAGTGCCTTAATCCGTGTGCCAATTCGTTTAGGACAAGATGCTTTTACGGTAGGTGAAATTTCGGAGGAAAATATCGACAGAATGATTGATGCTATGAAAGCATTTAAATTATTAATGAAAGTATATAAAGTCGAAAAATTTATGGCTTGTGCCACTTCTGCTATGCGTGAAGCATATAACGGTAAAGAAGTTGCCGAAATCATAAAGAAAAAAACAGACATTAAAATTGAAATTATTGATGGTAAAAAAGAAGCCGCAATTATAGCCTCTTCTGATTTGCATCACTTTATAAAAACAAATGAAAATTATCTTTACGTAGATGTTGGTGGAGGAAGTACCGAATTTTCTTTGTTTTCTGATGGGAAAATGTTGGTGTCAAAATCATTCAAAAACGGAACTGTTCGAATGTTGAATAATATGGTAAACGAAGTAGTTTGGCAAGAAATTGAAAAATGGATAAAAACCAATACTGAAGGTTTAGATAATATAATTATGATTGGTTCTGGTGGAAATATCAATAAAACATTTAAATTGTCTGGCAAAACACAAGATAAGCCATTGACTTATAAGTATTTAAAATCGCAATTTGATCATATAAACGCTTTAACATACGAACAAAGAATTTCCGAATTAGGTTTAAATACCGACCGTGCCGATGTAATTATTCCTGCACTTTCCATATATTTAAGTGCGATGCGATGGAGTGGTGCCAATCATATTTATGTACCAAAAATCGGATTAGCTGATGGAGTAGTAAAAGCTATGTACTACGAAAGAATATAAAATATAAAAAAAAACGCTCAATTTGAGCGTTTTTAATTATTTATCAATGGCTCCTAAAACCCGTTTCATAAAATCATTAAGAGCCGTTTTTTTATCTTTTCCGTCTCTAATCATTTTATTTACTTCAATGGCTCCATACATATTTGAAATTAACTCACCTATAACATCTAATTCTTCATCTTTTAAGGATTCTAATTCTGTTAAGTGTTCTAAAACAGCTATTGTTTCAATTATATAATCGGCATCATTTTCTTCAATAAATTGTGTCAAGTGTTTTATTACAGGTAATTTCATATTGTTAGATTTTAGATTTATAGACAATTTAGATTTGTAGACTTTCTAATTTTCTAAGAAGTCTAACTTGTCTAAATTTATAGTACTTGAGCTACTAATTCCGCTAAAACTTCGGCTTTATTTGTTTGTGTTTGATTTACTAATACTCCATTTTTAAAAGCAGCAAATGTTGGTAAATTATCCACATTAGCCAATTTTCTTGATTCTGTAAACTGTTCTGCATCTACAACCAAAAAAGGAACGCTTTCATTTTCAGAAGCCATTTTTTTAAATTTTGGTTTCATAATACGGCAGTTTCCACACCAAGTTGCAGAAAATTGTACCAATACAACTTCATTATTAGCTACTATTTCAGCTAAATTATCTTTTTCGATTTCTTGAAACATTTTTTTTAGTTTAAAGTTTTATGTTTCAAGTTCCAAGTTGAAAAACCTGAAACTTGAAACAAAAATTATTAGTGTGAAGCTAAATAACTTGCTGTACTGTTTCTGTCAGCACTCATAGCATCTTTTCCTTCTTCCCAGTTTGCAGGACAAACTTCTCCTTTAGTTTGTACGTGTGTGTACGCATCAACTAAACGTAAATATTCGTTTACATTTCTACCTAAAGGCATATCGTTTACACTTTCGTGGAAAATTTTACCTGTTTCGTCAATTAAATATGTAGCGCGGAAAGTAACATTTGATCCTGTTAATAAATAATCACCAGTTTCTTCGTTAAATTCATCAGCTACATCTAATATATCTAAAGCGTTCGCTAAATTACGCGTTGTATCTGCTAATAATGGATACGTAACACCTTCAATACCACCGTTGTTTTTAGCTGTATTTAACCAAGCAAAGTGTACTTCGTTTGTATCGCAAGAAGCACCAATAACAATTGTGTTTCTTTTTTCAAATTCTGGTAAAGCCGCTTGAAATGCGTGTAATTCTGTTGGACAAACAAATGTAAAATCTTTTGGGTACCAAAATAATAATACTTTTTTGTTGTTTTTTGTTGCTTCTTCTAATACGTTAATTCTTAAGTTGTCGCCCATATCTGAGATTGCGTCAACAGTAATGTTTGGGAATTGTTTTCCTACTAATGCCATAATTATTTTATTTTAAATTAATTTTCTACTGCAAATTTACGTCTATTTTATAACAAAACAATTTGTTTTGATTATATAAATTTATTTAATAATAGATTTTGATTATTATTTTTTCATATTAATAACTTTAAACAATTACAATTTTAATTCTATATTTGCTTTGCTAACCAAAATATATAATAATATGAAAATTTTCAGAAAGAAATCAATTACAACAATATTAAAACAAGGCGGCGATGGTGATCATTCAGGTTTAAATAAAGTATTGACAGTAAAAGATTTAACTTTTTTTGGAATTGCAGCTATTATTGGTGGTGGTACATTTAGTGCCATCGGAAACGCTTGTTTTTCAGGCGGACCTGCCGTAGTACTTTTGTATATTATGTGTGCCATTGCTTGTGGTTTTACAGCAATGTGTTACGCAGAATTTGCTTCTCGTGTGCCTGTTTCTGGAAGTGCATATACGTATGCTTACGTTTCTTTTGGAGAACTTTTCGCTTGGATAATTGGTTGGGCATTAATTATGGAATATTCTATTGGTAATATTTATATTGCTTTTTCTTGGAGTGGCTATTTTACCAATTTATTAGAAAGTTTTGGAATTCATTTGCCAGAATGGTTAACCATAAATTATAAATCAGCACACGCCGCGTTTTTAGCGAGTAAAGGTGACGAAGGTTTAGCAGCGTGGAAAAACGCGCCAATGTTAGGGAATTTGAAAGTAATTTTCGATTTACCAGCGGTGGTTATTAATATTTTAATTACTTATTTGGTCTACAGAGGTACAAAAGAATCTAAAAACTTTAGCAATGCTATGGTTTATATAAAGTTAGCAATAATTGCCTTGGTAATAATTGTAGGTGCTTTTTATGTAGATATTGATAATTGGACGCCTTTTATGCCAAATGGTTTTAGCGGAGTAATGGGCGGTGTTTCTGCTGTTTTCTTTGCTTATATTGGTTTTGATGCAGTTTCTACTTTAGCAGAAGAAAGTAAAAATCCACAACGCGATTTACCAAAAGGAATGATTTATTCGTTAGTAATTTGTACCATAGTTTTTATAGTTTTAGCTTTAGTTATTACAGGAATGGTTTCATATGAACTGCTTGGTGTTAGTGATCCTTTAGCTGAAATATTTGCTTTAAAAGGCGTAAAATGGATGTTGTTTGTGGTTTCAATTGCTGCAGTTGTAGCTATGACAAGTGTGTTATTGGTATTTCAAATGGGACAACCAAGAATTTGGATGACGATGAGTCGAGATGGTTTAATGCCAAAGCGTTTTTCAACTATTCATCCAAAATATAAAACACCAAGTTTTGCTACTCTTGTTACGGGTTTAGTGGTAGGAATTCCAATCTTTTTTACTGATGAAAATTTTGTATTAGATTTTACAAGTATTGGAACTTTATTTGCGTTCGTATTAGTTTGTGGTGGCGTTTTAATGCTTTCTCCACAAAGTGAAGCCGAAATCGCAGAACGTGAAACTAAAGGAAAA
>NZ_JBIKJI010000108.1:0-7585 GCF_044361065.1 Flavobacterium sp. | reverse complement strand
TCAATTAATAGTAGAAAACTTAACAAGAACAAACGGAACAGTTATTGACGATAACGGAAGTACACTATTTAAAGCCGACTTAGGTAATAATGAAACCTTAACACTTCTATTAGCAACTTATAACCAAAATACCACAAACGATGATGTATTAGGTATTACTATAACTAATAGCAATACACCTAATGTTTATGTAACTAATGGTTATTGGGTTAGAGATTAAATTTTCCACAAAAAGAAATAAAAAACAGAAATTATGAAAAAACTAATCTTATCAATAGCAATAGTATTAACTTTAAATAGTTGTACTACACCAGAAGTAGAAAACAATCAAACAACTCAAGGTTTAATACACGATAATTTAGTAGGGAAATACAAAGAAAACTTTTCAACAACTATTTATCTTGAAGTAAAAAAAAATAGAATTATATTGTACAACCAAAACGCAAAAGACAACATAGGGAATGAAATAATAGTAACCAGTCAAAACTGTCTTGTTACCGATGAAAATAACGTGCAAATAAAATACAATGATACAACTAAAATAACTTTTGTTCGCAGTGGTTCTGTTCAACCTTATATAAATAAAAGACACATTTCAAATTCAGGACCAAATTCAGTTTTTTGGTATTATAATGATTTAGTAAAAGTAGTTAATTAAAATTTTCACAGCTACCGCGCGAATCCTTTCGCGTGGTAACTAAACCTTTACCCATTTTTCAACGCACGAAACTAATCAATTCTTGTAAAACAAAAAATATTTTATATATTTGAATTATAAATTTGTAAAAATGACATTTACTGATAAAAATATTATAGAAAATTATTATGGTTTATTCGAAAGTTTAAATTCAATTAGTAAACTTGAACTTATTGAAAAACTTACAAAATCGATAAAAGCAGATACTAAAAGTAAAGAAAACGCATTTTTTAAATCATTTGGAGCCTTTTCTACTGAGAAATCCTCTGATGAAATAAATGCAGAAATCAAAAAAAATAGAAAATTCAGAACAAAAGAAATTAAATTCTGATGAAATATTTACTTGATACAAATATCTGCATTCATTTTCTTCGCGGAAAATTTGAAATTGATACTATCATTAAAAACAAAGGTTTAGAAAATTGTTATATCTCTGAAATAACAGTCTTAGAACTTAGATTTGGTGCAGAAAACAGTTCTGACAAAATAAAATCACATAAAGCGGTAGATATTTTTTTAAAGGGTATTGTAATTATTCCAATATATGGTTCAATTAAAAAATATGCAGAAGAAAAAGTCCGTTTAAACAAAATTGGAAAACCGCAAAATGACGAATTTGATTTACTAATTGGAGTTACAGCACTTGTAAATCAACTTACTTTAGTAACAGAAAACACAAAAGATTTTAAAAACTTTGAAAATCTTGCTTTAGAAAATTGGGTATCTCGTACCTAATAAATTTCATTTTTCAACGCACGCAACATTTCTCTTTTTCCGGGTGCGCCTGGTAGTTTTTTGGTTTCAAAACCAGCGTGTTGCATAGCATTTTTAATTGTGGTACGGCACGCATACGTGGTTAATATGCCTTTACTTTTTAGGGCAACGTACATTTTTTCAAAAACAACTTCATTCCATAACTCGGGTTGCACGTTGTAGCCAAAAGCATCAAAATAAATTAAATCAAACGTATTTTCATCAGTTATGTCATTAAAAAATTGTTTGCGCTTGGTTAGGGTAAAATAAGGTGTTATTTCAATAGTTTCTTCCCAAGGCAACGTGTGTAGTTGTTCAAAATCCGCTTGTCGGTTGGGTACTTCCAATTGCGTAGCATAATTGAGCTGTACAATATCTTCAAAAGCCACCGGATAGGCTTCCACGGCTACATAATTCACTTTTATTTGTCGGTGCTCGGCATCCAACATCGTAATTAATGCATTTAATCCGGTACCAAAACCAATTTCTAAAATCGAAATTTCCAAAACATCTTCAAAAAGTGCCAATCCGTTTTTTATAAATACGTGTTTTGCTTCTTGTATCGCACCAAATTTAGAATGATACGTTTCATCCCATTCTGGAATATAAATAGACGTAGAACCGTCTTTCGTAATGATAATTTCGTGTTTCATTGTATGGGTAAAAGGACAAAGGTAAAAGGAAAAAGGCAAAAATCAATAGCAAACTTTTTATATTAAAAAATCAGTGAAATCCGTAAAATCCGTTTTCCTATCTTATCCAAACGCAATTTCTATGTTCCCTATCTAAAGCGAAGCTTCTAATTAATTTTAAAAAAAAACTATGTGCCTATGTGTTTAATATTAAAAATTAGTGGAAATCCGTTACATCTGTCAAATCCGTGTTCCAATCATATCAAAACGAAATTTCTATGTTCCCTATCTAAAGCGAAGCTTCTAAATAATTTCAAAAAAAACTATGTGCCTATGTGTTTAAAATTAAAAATTAGTGGAAATCCGTTACATCTGTCAAATCCGTGTTTCTATCAAAAACCAACTAACCATCTAAAAGATTGCTTCACAAACTCTCAATCACTATCTTTGCCTAAATTTTCATACAAATGGTTACATTCGAACAACTTAATCTTCCAATTTCGCTACAAAAAGCTATAGACGATTTAGGTTTCACAACTCCTACTCCTATCCAATCAAAAGCCTTTCCAATTGTTATGTCGGGTAGAGATGTGATGGGAATTGCACAAACCGGAACGGGTAAAACGTTTGCCTATTTGTTACCTATTTTAAAGCAATGGCGTTTTGTTCATACCGATATACCGAGAGTGCTTATTTTAGTACCTACTCGTGAATTAGTAGTGCAAGTGCACGAAGAAATTGAAAAATTAACCAAATATATGAGTGTGCGTTCACTTGCTGTTTATGGTGGTGTGAACATCAATACACAAAAAAAAGACATTTATTCTGGAATTGATATTGTGGTAGGAACGCCAGGTAGAATTATGGATTTGGCGTTAGATAATGTCTTGCGTTTTGACGATTTACAAAAATTAGTGATTGATGAATTTGATGAAATATTAAATTTAGGATTTCGAGTACAATTGACTTCTATATTATCAATGATGCGTTCGAAAAGACAAAATATTTTGTTTTCGGCAACTATGACAGAAGAAGTAGATGATTTGTTAGATGAATTTTTCGAATTTCCAGAAGAAGTTTCGTTAGCGCCAAGTGGTACTCCATTAGAGCAAATCGAACAACGTGCTTATGTGGTGCCGAACTTTTTAACGAAAGTCAATTTACTTAAACATTTATTACAAGACGAATCATACAGCCGAATTTTATTGTTTGTAAACAGTAAAAGAATGGCCGATTTCCTATTAGAACATTTAGAAGAAGATTTTCCAGGTCAGTTTGGAACGGTGCACTCCAATAAAACGCAAAACTACCGTTTAAATATGATGGAAAATTTTCAAACAGGTGAAATTAGAGGTTTAGTAACCACTGATATTATGGCACGTGGATTGGATATTACAGATATTACACACGTAATAAATATGCAATTTCCTGAAATCCCAGAACAATATATGCACAGAATTGGTCGTACGGGTCGTGCCGATAAAGACGGTATTGCCATTAGTTTTATTGGTCCGAAAGAAGACGAATTTCAACTGGAAGTGGAAATGCTAATGCAAACGGAAATTAAAATTCACGAAATTCCAGCTGGCGTAAAAATCGAACAACAACGTTTAGAATTCGAGAAAGATCAAAAGAAAGTAAAAACCCTTTTGAAACGTGTAAAGAAAACGGGTGGTGATGCTTTTGAGAAAAAATCAGAGAAAAATAGTAAGGTCAATTTAGGAGGTCCAGGAAAAAGAACACCAAGAAAAACCGCTTCCAGAAACCGAGGAATTGAAAGAAAACGAGACGAAAAGAAAAAGAAAAAGTAAATGACTTGTCACGCTGAACTCGTTTCAGCGTCAATTATAGATACTGAAACAAGTTCAGTATGACAAAATTCATATTTAAATCTGCGAATCGTAGTGAATTAATATAAAACTAATTGCAACAAGGTGATATTTTTAGTATTTTTGAAAAACTTTAATAAAAATGCAATTTAAAAACCCAGAAATTCTATATTTTTTATTTCTATTGATCATACCAATTTTGGTACATCTTTTTCAATTGAGACGATTTAAAAAACAAGAATTCACGAATGTTAAATTGCTGAAAGAACTTCAAATTCAAACACGAAAAAGTGCTACAATTAAGAAATGGCTATTATTAGTCACTCGTTTATTACTTTTAACCGCTTTAATTTTTGCCTTCGCGCAACCTTTCTTCAAAGCAAAAGATTTCGATAAAAAAAATAACGAACTGATTTTGGTAATCGATAATTCCTTTTCGATGCAAGCCAAAGGAAATAATGGCGAATTATTAAAAAGAACCATTCAGGATCTATTAGAAAATACACCAGAAGACCAACAATTATCGGTACTTACCAACGATGAAAATTTTTACGACACGAATATTAGAAACATTCAAAAAGAATTACAAAATTTAAACTACTCGTCTACTCCATTTAATCCTGCCGCAATTATCACCAGAATTGAAGCCAAAAAACCTGGTATTCCGAAAGATATTTTATTTATTTCTGACGCTGTTGGTTTAAAAGAAGAATTAAAAACCAATTTAAGCGAAACTTCATCGCTGTATTATCAAACCGTAAAAGCAAACGAAACCTATAATTCTGCAATTAAAAACGTACAAATTAGTCAGGTTTTAGATCAATTTTACGAGTTGAAAATTAGTATTTCTACTTACGGAGAGGTTGAAAATGATGTGCCGATTTCTATGTATAATGGTAAAAAATTAGTGGGTAAAGCATTGATTTCGAAAGAAAAGCCGCAAAAAGAAATATTGTTTACCATTCCGAAAACAGATTTTCACGGCTATGTTTCCATTCAAGATTCAAGTTTAGAATATGACAATTCGTTTTATTTTAGTATTTCGAAACCTCAAAAATCTAACGTAATTGCAGTTGGAAATAGCATTAAAAACAATTTCTTATCCAGAATTTATACTGCTGAGGAATTTAATTTTACTTCAACTGAATTAAATACCTTAAATTATAATGCAATTGAAGATGCAGATGCCATAATTTTAAATGAATTACCAACTATTCCAAACGCATTATCGGTAACGTTAAAAAATTACTACAGCAAAGGTGGAAACATTATCTTTATTCCAGATGTGAATAGTTCAGTTGAAAGTTACAATTCATTTTTGAGAAATTTCAGTACCAATTCGCTATCAGAAAAAACAATAAAAGAAAAACAAATTACACAAATTAGTTTCAATCATCCGATATATGCCAATGTATTTGAGAAGAAAATTAGCAATTTCCAATATCCAAAAACGAATGCATCATTTACCATAAACGGTAGTAATTTGCCCGTATTACAATATGAAGATAAGAGTGTTTTCTTAGGAAATGTCACAAATAAACTTGGAAATTTATTCTTCTTTTCTACTTCAATAAACA
The DNA here is from genome assembly GCF_044361065.1 of Flavobacterium sp. GTDB lineage: Bacteria > Bacteroidota > Bacteroidia > Flavobacteriales > Flavobacteriaceae > Flavobacterium. The sequence goes on along the minus strand of NZ_JBIKJI010000108.1, from coordinate 2,097 downwards.
AGGAAAATTCGAACATTCAAAATTCGCCTTTAATCGTTCCTACCTTTTATAATATGGGACAGAATAATAACAAAACTGGTTTAAATGCATTTGTAATTGGAGAAAATAATTACACCATAATTAACGAAACTATTGCAAAAGATAATGTTTTAAGCGTTACCAATACAGAAAATAGTTTTATTCCGATGCAACAAATTTTGAATAATAAAATCAAACTAACTTTCGGAAATTATCCAGAAAAATCAGGGAATTACGAAGTTTTAAAAGATAAAGAATCGCTTAAAGCTATCAGTTTCAATTATCCAAGAAATGAAAGCGATTTATCACAAATAAATTCAGATTATTTTGATTCGTGTACAGAAGTAAATGCTGTATCTACGTTTTATTCTGACATTCATTCATCCAGAACAAGCAATGAAGTTTGGAAATATTTTATCTTTGCCACATTATTACTTTTACTAATTGAATTACTAATCCAAAAATTTGTAAAATGAATCTTTTACTAAAAAACGCGACACTACTTGAAAGTCAAAACCCATTTCATAAGCAACAAGTTGATATTGAAATTACAGATGGGATTATTTCTAAAATTGGAAAAAATCTAACCATAAAAGAAGGTTTTGAAGTCATTGAAAAAGAGAACTTACATATTTCTCAAGGTTGGTTAGATACTTCGGTAGTTTTTGGAGAACCAGGTTTTGAAACAACAGAAACCATTGAAAACGGACTAAAAGTAGCTGCAAAAAGTGGTTTTACTTCTGTTTTCTTACATTCCAATACGAATCCAGCGATTGATAATCAAGCAGTAATTCAATTTGTTAAAAGCAAAGCACAAAATAGCATCACCAACCTACATATAGTGGGTTGTTTGACCAAAAACAGCGAAGGAACCGACTTAGCTGAACTTTTTGATATGAAAAATGCAGGCGTGGTTGCTTTTGGAGATTATAAAAAATCTATGACGAATGGGAATTTATTAAAAATAGCATTTCAATATGTAGACAATTTTAACGGAATTTTGTTCGTACAACCTATGAATAAAGACCTTAAAGGAAAAGGGTTTGTGAATGAAGGAGAAGTTTCAACAAAACTTGGATTAAAAGGAATTCCAGCAATGGCGGAAGAAATTGAAATCGAAAGAAACATTGCGTTACTTGCTTATACAAAAGGAAAATTACACATTCCATCCATAACAACTAAAAAATCTGTTGAATTAATTGCAAAAGCTCAAGCACAAGGATTAGAAATTACGTGTGGGGTTTCGGTAAATAATTTAGTCTTAACAGATGAAGAATTGGTAGATTTTAATTCGAATACTAAAATTTATCCGCCACTTCGCACAGAAACCGACAGAAAAGCCCTTGTAGAAGGTGTAATCAATAATGTGATTTCAGTCATCACATCAGACCATTGCCCAGTAAACATCGAACAGAAGCAATTAGAATACGATTTAGCCGATTATGGCTCGATAGGTTTAGAAAGTGCATTTGGTGCCTTACAAACGGTTTTACCAACGGAAGTTATTGTAGCCAAATTTACTGCTGCGAAATCATATTTTAACATAGAAAACAATACCATTACAGAAGGAAACAAAGCTGAACTTACTTTGTTTAATCCTAATGAAGAATGGGTTTTCAGTAAAGAAAATATACTTTCTTTTTCTAAAAACTCGATTATGTTAGGCAAGAAAATGAAAGGAAAAGTGTACGGAATTATTAGTAATAATAAAATTGAAATCTAATGGAAGAGCATAAAGTAAATGCAATGATTGGCCATTTTACCATAATTGGAACCATTGTAGCCCTTATGATGAATACTGAAAAAAAGAACCATTTTGTTAGTTTTTATACGCGTCAAACTTTAGGCATCTTTTTGTGTTTTCACTTGGGTGGTTATTTCATTGGCTATTTTGATAGTTGGTTTGTATCAACTGCATATTGGTTGTTTTTCTTAATCTTATGGATTATAAGTTTTTCGGGTGTGATGAATAATGAAATGAAATTGGTTCCACTTGTGGGTGAAAATTTTCAAAAATGGTTTAAAAATTTATAATTTATGAGTTTAGAATATTTGGTAAAAGCACCAAAAGAAATAAAA
>NZ_JBIKJI010000107.1:0-7597 GCF_044361065.1 Flavobacterium sp. | reverse complement strand
TTTCTTTTATTCTTTTTGCTGTGTCGGAAGCATTTCTTACAATTTGATGGGCATAGTTTGGATGATTTTTATGATTAAATTGCACCTCGTTTTTTGCTTCATTTATTTCAATAAAAAACAATTTTTCAGTGTCATTATTGGGATAAAAATCAGTCCATCTGGCAAATCCTACAATTTCAGTTTGATTTTTATAGTCCGCATTCGTTATCAATCTCCAACGGCAATTGGCAGCTCTTCCCCAATGGTTGGATTTTCTATAAACACCCAATTCTGTAAAATAGTACGCACTTCCGGACGCACTTTTGTAACCTAATTTTAAATCTGCAACTGCAGAATCTTCTACTTGCTGAAACAAGCAAAACGTATGTTTGTGAAAATTAAATTTATTGTAACTATTCATTTCACAAAGATAGTGATATCTATTGTGGGATTTAAACGATTTTATTAATCCTAAAAAAATTATTACATTTGCCTCTAATAAATAACTGAATTTTCAGCATAACCATTTAGAAAAAAAACAATGAAACAAGTAGTACTATTATTTTCGGCATTAATATTAATTTCTTGCAATAAATTTAAAATTGAAGGAACTGCAAAAGGAGTAAAAGACGGCACCAAAGTATTTTTAGAAGGTTCTGGAGAAATGGGACCTATCGCTATGGACACAGTAGAAATCAAAGAAGGAAAATTTGAATTTGAAGGAAAAAGCGAACTTCCAGAAATAGGTATTGTAAGTATTGAAGGTGTAATTGATCCACAATATCAATCTAAAAAAGCACTACCTTTTATTATTGAAAGCGGTACGATAGAAATTGCTTTTGACATCAAAGACATTCAAAAATCAAAAATATCTGGAACAACTGATAATGATTTGTTTCAAAAATATACAGATGAATCGGTACTTATTAACAAACCGATTATGGATTTTCAGAAGAACAACAATGAAGCCATGAAAAAAGCTATGGAAACCAATGATGTAGCTGTTCAGACCCAACTAAATCAAGAATATGGCAAATTAGCGCAATCTATTTCTGCTAAGATGGATGCGAAATCTAAAGATTTTATGAAAAACAATCCAAGTTCTATACTTTCGATGTTATTTTTAGAAAATTATGTTAGTAGAGGAATGATGCAAGGAAAAGATGCGAAAGTAGCATTTGATAAATTAGACAAAAAATTACACGGAACAAAAAGCGGTAAAAATGTAAAAAAAGCATTAGACGCGCAATTAAAAGCCGCTGCTCCAGAAAAAAAAAAGTAAATAAGGCACCTAATTTTTCAGCAAAAACGCCAGATGGCAAAACCGTTACGTTAAAAGAATCGTTAGGAAAAGTTACTATTATTGATTTTTGGGCTTCGTGGTGCGGACCTTGTAGAGCTGAAAATCCAAATGTAGTTGGCATTTATAATGAATTACACAGTAAAGGTTTAAATATTATTGGTGTTTCATTAGATGAAGACGCTGCAAAATGGAAAGCTGCTATTGCAAAAGACAAATTAACGTGGACTCAGGTTTCTAATTTAAAAGGTTGGGAAGATCCTATTGCAACTGCATATAAAGTTGATCAAATTCCTGCCACATTTATTTTAGATGCAAAAGGAAATATTATTGCCAAAAACCTTAGCGGCGAAGAATTAAAAGCTAAAATAAAAGAAACATTAGGCATAAAATAATAAATAATTATCCCATTTAGTTTGAAAGAATTAAATGGGATTTTTTTATGTTTTTAGTTTTCAGAACGTTATAAAATATTTTATACATTACAGTAAAATAAGTTTGCAACAATAAAAAACAATTATATATTTGCAATCGAAATGGCCTGGGGAGATACTCAAGCGGCCAACGAGGGCAGACTGTAAATCTGCTGTGAAAACTTCGCAGGTTCGAATCCTGCTCTCCCCACAAAAGCACTTCTAACGAGGTGCTTTTTTTATAGTTGATGGTAAAATATCTAAAAACTACTTTCATACACTATCTATACATTAACTAAGGAGTATCCATACACACTGTTATTGTGTATAGCTATTTTAGGGCAAGACAACTCGCCATTCTTAGATTATAAAAAGCCAGAAGTATATTCTGGCTTTTCTATTTTATGTCAAGTTGTTTATTCTAAAACAAAGGAAACTAAAACGTTGGATACAATTTCAATTTCTCCAATAGCCAATGTTTCTTTTGGCTGGGTGGCTTCGCTATCAGCCATCATTCCTTTAGCCATAAAAACGGGTTGCGGATAATTCGTTTGTGAATTGTCAGAAATTGAAATGGCTTTTCCAACTTTCTGTCCTGGCAGTACTGAAACGTAATCTTCTGCTTTTTTCTTAGCGTTTAATATGGCTTTTTTTCTTGCTTGGGATTCAAATAGTTCCATTTTTGAAGATTTAAATTCTACACCATTTATTACATTTATGCCTGTTTCCATCACATCCATCATAAACGCATTGTATTTAGAAATGTCTTTTAAGGTAACCGAAATAGTTTGATTGGCTTGGTACGAATATTTCTTTTTTTCAAAATCATAATTTTTGTACAAACTCAATTGGGTGGTTTGATAATCTGTAACTGAAATTCCAATTTTTTTGATGTACGCAATGACTTTATCAATCGTTACATCATTTAATTGTTTGACTTCTTTCGGGTCTTTTCCGTTGTTCTGCACACCCAATTGAATTAATGCAATGTCAGGCGTTACTAAAATTTTTCCTTCACCAGAAATAGAAATTTGTGGCGTAAATTTAGTTTGTTCTTGACTCATTCCTACCATAGAAATGAATCCTGTAAGTAGTAAAATAACTTTGTTCATAATTGATATATTTAGGATACTAATTATGAAATCAAATAGTATGCCACTTATATTTTTTTGGTTTTTACTAAATACATTAAAACCGCAATGGGGATTAATAAAATTCCAATAAAAATTAATCGGGATTGAAACAAACTTGGTACTAAAAGTAATGTAATTAGTAAACCACCAATGGCACCACCTAAATGCGCGGTATGCCCAATGTTATCATTTCTCCCTTTAATACCATAAACGGAATATCCCAAATACAGAAAAGCAAAAATATACCCCGGAATAGGAATAGCAAAAAACATTCTCAATTCGATTTCTGGATACAATAAAATGGCACAATAAATAATTCCTGTCACCGCACCCGAAGCACCAATTGCCGAATAATAGGGTTCGTTTTTATGTATGTAATAGGTTAATACACTACCGATTAACATACTTCCAAAATAAATAAGTAGAAAATTTGAGGTACTAAATTCTTGAGTTAAAAAATTGGCAAAACTCCAAAAACTATACATATTAAACGCAAAATGAAACCAATCTGCATGTAAAAAACCGGATGTAATCATTCGAAATTGTTCGCCTGATTTAATTTTTGAAATGCTAAATTTAAAACGTTCAAAAAAAGCAACATTGGACAAACCCATAAACGTAACCAAGGCTGTAATAGCAATAATAATGGTTGAAATAGAATACATATCTAAAAATTTAATGAAGCTAAAGGTACTATAATTATTGAAAAATCAATACCAAAAACATATTATCCTATTATTTTCTAAGAAATAACAAAACACGTATATTTGTAAAAAAAATATTCATGCAATTTCTATTATATCTTATCATTTACCCGTTCATTTGGATAATTTCTATACTACCTTTTCCTGTATTGTACTTTTTATCTGACTGTTTGTGCTTTCTTATTTATCGTATCTTTAAATATAGAAAAAGAGTGGTACGTGGTAATATCGCCTTAGCGCTTCCGCATTTAACTGAAGAAGAAAGAACGAATATTGAGAAAAAATTCTACGCTCATCTCTGCGATTTATTTCTTGAAATGATAAAAACATTATCTATTTCAAAAAAGGAAATTGAAAAACGCTACACCTTTTCAAATATGGAAGTGTACTATGAATTAGAAAAAAGAGAAAAAAGTATTGCTTTGTTATGTGCGCATTATGCGAGTTATGAATGGGCGGTTTCTATGAATTATCATATTCATTTTATGGGTTATGGTGTCTATAAAAAATTAGCCAATCCGTATTTTGATAAATTAGTTCGTCAAATTCGTTCTAAATTTAAAAGTAATCTAATTGATAGTAAAGAAACCATTCCAACTATGGCTACTAATTTTAGAAATAAAAATTATAGTTTATATGGTTTGGTTAGTGACCAATCGCCAAAATTAAGCGCTACTCACCATTGGGAAAAATTTATGGGAATCGAAGTTCCGGTTCATACAGGCGGGGAAATGTTAGCTAAAAAATACGATATGAATGTGATTTTCTTAAAAACTAAAAAATTAAAACGTGGGTATTATGAAGGTAGTTTCGAAATCCTTTGTGATGAAAACATCAAAGACATTCCGAATTACGAAATCACAAGCAATTTCCTAAAATTAGTAGAACAGCAAATTTATGACGCACCAGAATTTTACTTGTGGACGCATAAACGTTGGAAGCATATGAGGTAAAAGGCTTTAGGTATTGGGTAAAAGGTAAAGGGTTTTGGGTTAAATGCAAAAGTAAAAAGTAATGAGTAATAAAGTAAGAACTAAACCTGTCTATGTTTTCTTTATTTAGCGAAGCCACTCAACCTGTTTTATATTTTACTATGTTCCTATGTGTCTAAAGAAACCAACTTTTCACCATAGCTACTTCTGGCTTGGTATCGTCTTTATGATTGAAATCGTTTTTAATTGGATTATATACATAATCTTCTTGCCAAGAAGTGAAGTTTTCTGCTACATCAATAATAGCATCACAAACCAACTGAATTTCTTCTGACGTAGTTGTAGGATGAATTGACATTCTAATCCAACCTGGTTTATTGGTTAAATCGCCTTCATTAATACTGCAAGTAATAGAATTTGAGGTTTCTTGGTTTACATTTAGCAAATAATGCCCATATGTTCCGGCGCAACTACAACCTCCACGAACTTGAATTCCGAATTTATCATTTAATAATTTTACCCCTAAATTAAAGTGTAAATCGGTAATATAAAATGAAATTACCCCTAACCTATCCGAATGCTCTGCGGCTAAAATATGTATATTTTCGATTGGTGCTAATCGTTCAAAAATATAATCAACTAATTCGTGTTCTCTTTCTAAAATAGATTGCACACCCATTTTTTCTTTCAACTGAATCGCAAGCGCCGTTTTTATCACTTGTAAAAAGCCAGGCGTTCCTCCGTCTTCTCTATCTTCAATATTGTCAATATATTGGTGTTCGCCCCAAGGGTTTGTCCAAGAAACCGTTCCACCACCAGGACAATCTGGAATGTTATTTTTATAAAGTTCTTTGTTAAAAATCATCACACCACAAGAACCAGGTCCGCCTAAAAATTTATGTGGCGAAAAGAAAATCGCATCTAAATACGCTTCTTTATCTTCTGGATGCATATTAATTTCCACGTAAGGTCCTGAACAGGCAAAATCAACAAAGCAAACACCGTTATTTTGATGCATAATTTTGGCTACTTCGTGATAAGGTGTTCGAATTCCTGTTACGTTTGAACAAGAAGTTATAGATGCAATTTTAAAACTTCTATCCTTATATTCATACACTAATTTTGTGAAATTATCTATAGAAAACAAGCCATTTTCATCTGCTGGAATCACTACCACATCGGCAATAGTTTCTAACCAAGATGTTTGATTAGAATGATGCTCCATATGCGATATAAAAACAATCGGCTTTAACTCACTAGGAATGGTAGTATATTCTTTTAAATTTTCTGGAATTCGAAGACCTAAAATACGCTGTAATTTATTTACAACGCCTGTCATTCCAGTTCCGTCTGTAATCAAAACATCATTATCTGTAGCATTTACGTGGTGTTTTATAATATGACGGGCTTCATGATATGCCATCGTCATTGCTGTTCCAGTTATTGATGTTTCTGTATGCGTATTGGCTACAAAAGGTCCAAAAGTATCCATTAGTTTTTCTTCAATTGGTCGATACAATCTTCCGCTTGCCGTCCAATCTGTATAAACAATTTTTTGTTTTCCAAATGGCGAAACAAACGATTGGTTAATACCGATGATATCTTTTCTAAACTGCTGAAAATAAGTTTCTAACTTAGATTTTGTTTCTATTGCATTCATCCTATGAAATTTGTACAAATATACATTTTAATAGACAATATTTAAAAAATTTATTCTGTAACTTTGTGAATTATTAAAAGCTAATGTCTATTCAATTTCTACATAAGTTCATTACAAATTTACCTTCAGATCCAATTGAAGAAAACTATACGCGTCAAGTAAATAATGCCGCTTTTTCATATGTAAAACCGAAAATACCAAGACGTCCAAAATTGATTCATCTTGCCAAAGAAGTTCAGAATTTAATTGGTTTTTCGGATGATTTTGTTGCTTCAGAGGCGTTTTTAAATTTAATTTCTGGTGCCGAAATTATAGGAAACGCTAAACCGTTTGCTATGAACTATGCTGGTCATCAATTTGGGAATTGGGCAGGACAATTGGGAGATGGTAGAGCTATTGTTTTAGGTGAAATTGAATACAACAAACAACTCTTTACGTTACAATTAAAAGGAGCAGGTCCTACTCCCTACTCCAGACGAGCAGATGGTTTGGCAGTGTTACGATCTTCTATTCGAGAACATTTATGTAGTGAAGCTATGTTTCATTTGGGTGTTCCAACAACACGTTCTTTATCTTTAGTTTCCTCTGGTGACGAAGTGGTTCGAGATGTAATGTACGATGGAAATGCAGCATTAGAAAAAGGGGCAATTGTTTGCAGAATAGCACCAAGTTTTATTCGTTTTGGAAGTTTTGAATTGTTTGCCTCACAAAATGACATTCCGAATTTAAAATTACTTGCCGATTATACGATTACAAATTATTATCCTGAAATTAATACAGCGGGAAAAGAAAAATACATTGCATTTTTTAAAACTGTTGCCGAAAAAACAAGAGATATGATTGTGCATTGGCAACGTGTGGGTTTTGTACACGGCGTAATGAATACAGATAATATGAGTATTCACGGCATCACCATTGATTACGGACCTTATGGGTGGCTTGAAGATTACAATCCAAATTGGACACCAAATACAACTGATGCAGCAGGGAAAAGATACCGTTTTGGCAACCAATCGAATATTGCATTATGGAATTTATATCAATTAGCAAATGCGTTATATCCGCTAATTGAAGAAGCAGCACCTTTGGAAGAAATTCTAAATGATTATGCCAAAAAATACGATGAAGCTTTTTTAGAAATGATGTTGAAAAAACTGGGTATTACATCCAAAAATGACGAAAACGAAAAGCTGATTCAACAATTGCTATATAATTTAGAACAAACGGAAACAGATTATACGATTTTCTTTAGAAATTTAAATCAGATTGAAAAAACAGATACAAGTGAAGTTTGTGTATCAAAAATTACTGCTGCGTTTTACAAACCTGAAGAGGTTACAGGCATTATTTTAGAAACTTGGCATTTTTGGTTTGCACATTATGTAACACTTTTAAATAAAGAACTACTTTCAGACCAAGAGCGAAAAACACTTCAAAATTCGGTGAATCCGAAATATGTTTTACGTAATTATATGG
>NZ_JBIKJI010000106.1:0-7608 GCF_044361065.1 Flavobacterium sp. | reverse complement strand
TTCACATTTAGCATACTCAAGACTTCGAAATTGTTTTTTGCAATTTGATAATCGAATACTTCTTGCATTTTCTTAGGTTTCGCTGCGTGATACCCTCCGATAGATTGGTGATAAAAAGACGTTCTTGCACTATTCATATTTCCATCTACATCAAAAACACGGAAATGTGTGGAATCTTCTAAAATTCGTAAATCAGCTTCTGTTGGTTCGCCAAATGGTCGTTCTATTTGACTTTTCGAAACAAAATCATCAGCTTTAACGTAGTTTTTCGCCACTATAAATAAATCTAATACCATTACAATTCCCACTAAAAGAACGGTTGTGAATTGTGAGAATGTCTTTTTAGTATAAAAATATAATATACCGAAAGCGACAACTAAAAACCCTAATGAACGATAAATGGTAGACATATACATATTCGCTCTGTCTTCTTTTAAGACTTTCATAAATTCAGGACCGTATTGTTGTGTATATATTTTATCATTATCACAAGTAAAATCGAACATACTGCTTCCAAAAAACAATAGAATTAAAATACCACCAACAATTGCTAATGAATATAATAACGGTTTTTTACGTGCTGTTTCTTCAGCATTTACGAAAGCTGACAAGCCTAAAATAGCTAAAACAGGTAAACATAATTCTAAAATTACTTGAATAGAAGAAACCGCTCTAAATTTATTATACATTGGCATATAGTCAATAAAAAAGTCAGTTAATACCGATAGATTTTTACCGTATGACAGTAATAAAGAAAGTGTTATTGCTCCTGCTAAAGCATATTTAATTTTACGTTTTTCTAAAAACATAGCCAAAATAGCTAAGAAAAACACCACTATTCCAATATACGCTGGAGCAGCTACAATAGGCTGATCGCCCCAATAGGTTGGCATATGTTTTACTAAATCTCTTGCTTCCGTTTCTGGCACATTTTGTCCCACAATAAACTGATACATTGATGATTTATCGCCTAAATCTTCAGCATTGGATCCTCCAAATAACTTAGGGGCAATTAAATTTAAACTTTCAGCAACGCCGTAACTATATTGTGTAATATAGTCGTAACTCATCGCATTGGTATCGGTTTTCTTTTTGCCGTTTTCATCAAAAGTTAAATTACTATTACTTCTCGTAGAATATTTAGCATATTCAGCGGTAGCTAATAAATTTGTTGCATTGGCACCAATAGCTAAAATAGCCCCTAATCCTAAAATTGCGAATGATTTGTATAGATGTTTGAAATCTTTTTCTTTAACAATTTCGTAGATATAAAACCCTATTACGAAAACAAATAAGAACAAGAAATAATACGTCATTTGGAAGTGATTCGCCTGAATTTCTAATCCAGCAGCAAGCATCGTTACAATTCCACCAATCAAATATCGCTTACTAAAAACAAAGATAATTCCTGCTAAAACCATTGGAATATAAGCAATCGCGTGCGCTTTTGCATTATGCCCTACTCCTAAAATAATTATTAAATACGTTGAAAAACCAAACGCTAAAGCCCCAAAAAAAGCTTGTAAGGGTTTCACTCTTAAACTCATTAATAGGATATAAAAACCTAAGAAATATAAAAATAAATAATCGGCAGGACGCGGTAAAAATCGTAATGCACTATCTAAACTTTTAATATAATTATGAGGGTATTTTGCACCTAATTGATACGTTGGCATACCACCAAATGCGCTATTTGTCCAATACGGCTCTTGATGAAATTCATTTCTAAAGTCGTTTTGTTCCTTTGCCATTCCGGTATATTGTGCAATATCCGATTGCATTATTTGCTTTCCAGACAATACCGGATAAAAATAAATAATAGCAATTACTATAAAACCAAAAATGGCATATAAATGTGGTGCAAATTTTTCTAATTTCTTCATTTTATTTCTTAAATTAATATCCTACAAAAATAAAAAAATCCCCGAATGGGGGAAATTATTATTCAACTTCTTCATAATCGATGTAATCACCAACTACTTTTTTATCTTTTTTTGGAACTTCCTGATTGTTATCTGCTGTTGACTGATAGTTTTGTTGCTGTTGCTCAAACTGTCTTTTAATATGTTCTTCTGCTTTTTTCGCTACTTTCTGCATCAAATATGGTGCTAATAGCCTCATTGCGAACTTAAATAAATAATAAAACAAAATGATGTAGAAAATGGTTCTAATAAATCCCGGCACACTTGCTGTATCCATAATTGTATTTTTTTTGTCAAAAATAAGGAATATATCAAATCTAATACTTAAAATTATGATAAAATATTTACATTTGGGTTTTAAATGAATCATTATGACGTTTTCCTCAAAAGTTGTTTTAATTACAACATTACTTTTTTCATCTATTTGCGCGGCTCAATATACCGATGAAGTCAACTCAAACCGTCCTGGAAAATCTATGATGGCCTTTGCAGTTGGTAAAAGTGTCATTCAAACTGAAACTGGTGTAAATTACATTACTGAAAACCACGATAAACTGAACTATAGCGCTAAAGGATATTTTGCCGATTTAGCTTTACGTTGGGGATTATTTAAAGAAGAATTGGAGCTTATTGCCGAAATTCAATACCAAAAAGATTCGTATCAACAATTTGATGTTGCTTCTAACAGAAGTGCCTTACGTCAAACCACTTTTGGGGCAAAATATTTAATTTATGACCCATTTAAAAAAGGACCCGAAAAACCAAGTATCTACAGTTGGAAAGCCAATCATCGATTCAAATGGAAACAATTTATTCCAGCATTTTCAGCATATGCAGGAGCCAATTTGAACTTTTCTGAAAATAATTTGTTTGCAAATACTTCAGTAGTTGAAGCAAAATTTAGTCCGAAAGTTATGGCGATTGCACAAAACCATTTTGGAGACAGAACGGTTTTAGTTACCAACTTAATTTACAACAAAATAGGAACTGATTTTGCCAGTATCGATTATATTTTAACCGTAACACACGGAATCAATCAAAATTTATCTGTATTTCTTGAAAATCAAGGTTACAATGGCAAATATTATAGTGATGGTATTTTCAGATTAGGTGCGGCATTTTTACATAAAAAAGATATGCAATTTGATGCATCCATTGGTACAAGTATTAAAAATACTCCAGGTATATTTTATGGTGGAGTTGGTTTCACTTGGCGTTTTACTAAAAATTACAAAGAAGTAAAAATGGACAAGCCCGGCACCAGAAGTAAAATGGATAAGAAAATGGACAAAAAAGCAGCGAAAAACAAAAGAAAAGACGGCGTAGAATAATGATAGAAATTAAAGAAATTTTCTCGAAACAAGAACTGAAAGCATTTGTAACCTTTCCTTTCGAGTTGTATAAAAACAATAAAAACTGGGTGCCGCCGCTTATTCAAGAAGAATTAGAGACGTTTGACAAAACCAAAAATCCTGTTTTTAAAACGGCTGATACTCATTTTTATTTGGCCTATAAAAACAATAAAATTGTAGGTCGTGTAGTGGCAATTATCAATTGGGATGAAGTAAACATTTTAGGCAAAAAGAAAGTGCGTTTTGGTTGGTTTGATGTCATTGATGATATTGACGTTACGAAAGCACTTTTAGATAAAGTAATTGCTTTTGGAAAGGAACATAATTTAGAGAATATTGAAGGTCCAATGGGATTTTCAAATTTGGATAAAGTAGGCTGTTTAATTGATGGTTTCGAAGAAAGAGGTTTAATGATTACTTGGTATAATTTCCCTTATTACGCAACGCATTTTGAACAATTGGGTTATGTTAAAGAGAAAGTATATTTAGAGAGTAAATTTCCTTTTTCAAATATTGATGCTACAAATTTTCAGCGCGTAGCGGATATGATTGAAAAAAGATACGATTTAACCCATTTGAATTTTACAAAAACCAAAGACATAATGCCGTATGTAGACAAAATGTTTACATTATTCAACGGAAGTTATGCCTCTTTGCAATCGTTTGTGCCCATTAACGACATTCAAATTGAGTATTTTAAAAAGAAATACATTTCGTTTATCAATCCTGAATTTATAAAATTCGTGATGGATAAAGAAGGCAAAATGGTAGCTTTTAGTATTGTTATGCCAGATTTTGCTGAAGCATTGCAAAAAGCAAAAGGAAAACTATTTCCAACAGGATTTTTACATTTATTAAAAGCGAAAAACAAATGTAAAACCGCCGTGTTTTATTTAATTGGCGTTTTACCCGAATACCAAAGTAAAGGCGTAACTGCAATTTTGTTTAATGAAAACCACATCAGTTTTAAAAAAATAGGAGTAGAAAATTGTATGCGAACACCTGAATTAGAAGACAATCACGCGATACACAATTTATGGAAAAATTTCGATCCAGAATATCATAAAAAACGTTGTACGTTTATAAAAGTATTGTAAAAAAATAAAATTAAAACACATACAAAATGGACTTAATGGGAATGATGGGTAAATTAAAAGAAACCCAACAAAAAATGGAAGAAACTAAAAACAGATTAAACAGCGTTTTAGTGGACGAGCAGAGTAACGACGGTTTATTACAAGTAACTTTAACAGCCAACAGAGAAATTAAAAACTTCAAAATTTCCGAGGAATTACTTCAAGACAAAGAAATGTTGGAAGATTATTTGGTTACCGTTTTAAACAAAGCCATTGTAAAAGCAACAAACGTAAACGAAGCCGAAATGGCTGCCGTAGCCCAGTCAGGGATGCCAAGTATTCCTGGAATGGATATGTTTAAATAAATTTATTTTCTTAGAAATTGAACTATCTCATTACTATAATCGGACCCACTGCTATCGGAAAAACATCCTTAAGTATTGCATTGGCACAACATTTTGGTTGCGAAATCATTTCGTGCGATAGTCGGCAATTTTTTAAAGAAATGAAAATTGGTACAGCAGTGCCTTCGGATGATGAATTAGCCGCAGCACCTCATCATTTTATTCAAAATAAATCAATTTTAGAACACTATTCTGTGGGTGATTTTGAGAAAGAAGCGCTTGAAAAATTAGATGAACTTTTTGAAAAAAACAACATCCAAATTATGGTTGGTGGTTCTGGTTTATATGTAGATGCCGTTTTAAAAGGTTTTGATGAATTTCCGGATATTGATAAGGATATTCGTACAGAAATCAATTCTAAATTTGATGCATTAGGTATAACCTTTCTTCAAGAAAAATTACAAGAATTAGACCCCGATTATTATAAAAAACTGGAAAGAGAAAATCCGCAAACCTTGCAGAATCCTCAACGTATGAAACGTTTTGTAGAAGTATGTATTGGAAGTGGTCTACCCTATTCAGATTTTATTGGTAAAAGTAATAGCAAACGCAATTTCACCCCAATTATCATTGGTTTAGAATCTGATAGAGAAATTATGTACGACCGAATTAACCAACGTGTAGACCTAATGTTTGAAGCAGGTTTGGTTGAAGAAGTAAAACAATTACTTCCTCATAAAGATAGAAATGCCCTACAAACTGTTGGATACAGAGAATTATTTGATTATTTTGAAGGGAAAAGCACACTTGAATTTGCTGCAGCACAAATAAAACAAAACACACGCCGATTTGCAAAACGTCAAATGACTTGGTTCAAGCGTACAGAAAATGCGGTTTGGTTTGATTTTGAAACAGATAGAAATAAAATTATTGAAATTATAAAATCCAAAATAGGTAAATCCCAATTCGTAAATCGTTAATCTCAAATCGTAAATCAAATGCCAATTTCTTCTAACTTTACTTCAGTTTACACACACGATTTTGAAATTGGTTTTCAACATTGCTATCCTAACGGCTTTTTAAAACATACCGAAATTTGTAATTTATTTCAAATAGTTGCGGGAATTCACGCCGACTTAGGTGGCATTAGTTATTTAGATATGCAGCAACATAACCAAGCTTGGGTGTTGAGTAGAATGCGAATTGAAATATCAAAATTACCAAAATGGAAAGATGTTATCACCATTAAAACCTGGATTAAAACCTTAGAGAATTCACGTTCCATTCGTTGTTTAGAAATGTATTTGAATGAAGAAAAATTAATAGGCTGCGAAACTTTTTGGGTAGTAATAAATACAACTACCAGACGACCAGATAATTTAGCATTACCACATACGCATTTTGAAAAATATGATACAGATAGTATTGCACAACCTATTCAGAAAATAACTATCCCAGAAGTATTTACAAATAAAAACGAAAGAAAAATTCTTTTATCGGATATAGATATTGTAAATCACGCCAATAATGTCAAATATTTGGAATGGTGTTTGGATGTTGCAAACGTAAAACTAATTTTAAGTAATTCAATTAAAGCATTAAATTTAAACTACTTACAAGAATTAAATTATAATGATACGATTGAAATTCAGCACAATGAAAATTCATTCTTAATTACTAAAGAGGGAAAAAGCTGTTTTGCTTTGGAAATTGAGATTTAAAATAAACACATAGGCACATAGAAATTTTAAGTGTTTTTTTTTTTTAGAAAACAAGCTATGTAAGCTTAAGTTAAATGATTTTAAAATAAAACTATGTTCCTATGTGTTTTATTAAATACTAATTTTTCTCAAAACTTCCATTACATAATCGTGCATTACTTGTTTGTAATCCAAGTGAGTAACCATTCGTAATTTACCTTGTCCCATATTACTGATATTGATATTTTTCTCTTTCAACTTATCAATAAACTGTGTTTCATTGACATCACTTTTCAGTTTAAAAATAACAATATTGGTTTCAATAGGTTCTACTTTATAAATAAAGGGTAGCGTTGCTAAAACACTTCCTAATTCTTTTGCTTTTTTGTGGTCTTCTTCTAATCGAGTGATGTTATTTTGTAACGCATACATTCCAGCCGCAGCTAAATAACCCGCTTGACGCATACCGCCACCAAATATTTTACGAATTCGAAGCGCGCGTTTCATATCATCTTTCGTCCCTAACAAAACCGAGCCAACCGGTGCACCTAAGCCTTTAGATAAACAAACTGAGATGGTATCAAACAATTCTCCATATACTTTTGGATGTTGTTTTTTGGCAACTAAAGCATTCCAAAGTCGGGCGCCGTCTAAATGAAATTTCAAATTATGTTTTGTGCAAACTTCTTTTATTTTCTTTAATTCTTCTATGTCATAACAAGCGCCGCCACCTTTGTTTGTTGTGTTTTCTACACAAACTAATTTCGTCATTGGTGCGTGATAAAACTCAGGATCATTTATAGCGTTTTCTACTTGTTCGGCGGTAATCATACCTCGGTTTCCATCAATTAAATTACACGAAACACCGCTATTAAAAGCTACTCCACCCGCTTCGTATAAAAAAACGTGTCCCCATTTATCACAAATTAATTCGTCACCCGGATTGGTATGTAATTTTATAGCAGTTTGATTTGCCATCGTACCGGAAGGGAAAAACAAAGCGGCTTCTTTGCCAAATAAATCAGCTAAAGACGCTTCCAATTCATTAACTGTCGGATCTTGTTTAAAAACATCATCACCCACTTTTGCGTTAAACATATATTGTAACATTTCTGGAGTGGGCTTGGTAACCGTATCGCTGAATAAATTAATTTCCATAAATCGTATAAATAGTCTATTTTTGTTCTGTAAAATTACAAATAAAATGGTAAATA
>NZ_JBIKJI010000009.1:0-27981 GCF_044361065.1 Flavobacterium sp. | reverse complement strand
TTTTGGATGTATTGGATTAATTAGTTTTAAAAAGGTTAAATTAAGATAAAGTATTGACAAACATAAACTAAAAATTAAATTTAAAATAACAATAAATGAAAACAAAAATTCTCTTTATTTTAATTACTATTACATCATTATGTAATGCACAAACTGTTACAATTCCGGATGTCAATTTTAAAAATGCACTAACTAATTCCTCTTGTGTTGATGCTGATTTAAATGGTTCTTACGAAAGTGATGCTGATTTAAACAATGATGGACAAATACAATCATCTGAAGCTTCAGTTATTCAAAGATTAAGAATATCAGGCAAAAGTATTTCAGATTTAACTGGTATTCAAAGTTTTACCAATATTAAAAAACTACTTTGTAATAATAATCTTTTAACCACAGTAGATTTTAGTTCTAATTTAAATTTACAAGAAATTGATTGTAATTCAAATAGATTTGTTTCGTTGTCAATTAATGGTTTATCTTTCTTAAACACATTAAACATCTATCCAAATATATTATTACAAAATTTAACCGTAACAAATAATCCTTTATTAACTACTTTAACTTTAGGCACTAGTTTTGGTTCACTTTCAAGTTTAGTAAGTTTAAATTGTTCCAATAACGCTATTAATAGTTTAAGTTTTTTCAATGACGGCTATCCGTTTACAAATTTAACAACGGTTGATTGCTCTTTTAATCGATTAACCAGTATTTCATTAAACACAGCAATAACAAATTTAAATGTTTCAAATAATTTGTTTACTACTTTTTCATTATCAAAACCAAATATTGTTAGTTTAAACATTTCAAACAACAATCTTACAACGTTAGACGTATATAATTGTGGTAATTTATCGTCACTTCAATATTCAGGAAATCCAAATTTGAATGTGTTGGGAATAACAAATACGAATATAACAACTTTATCTATTCATGATCTCATTAATTTACAAACCTTTAATTGCGGATTTAACACATCTGGTGTTGGAACACCATTAACTTCGCTTGAAATATATAACTTACCCTCTCTAATTAATTTTAATTGCGTTGGAAACAATATTTCAACCTTGGTAATTGCAAATTTTCCAAACTTAACAAACATTAACTATGGTAATAATCCGAATGTAAATCTTACTTTATCCAATCTTCCTTCAATAATAAACTATTCTACAAGTGTTGGAAGTTCAATAAGTATTAATAACATGTCGAATTTGAGTACGTTAACTTTTAATAATAATTCTAATTTTTCTGATAATTTTGATAATATTTATATTGATAATAATAATTTGTTGTCAACAATAAATTTTACTCAAAATACAATTAGTCAGTTTCAATTAACAAACTTACCGAATTTAACAACTTTTAATTTTAGATGTATACAAACCACGCCTTATAACTTATCTATTAATTCGCTTCCAAATCTTACAAATGTTAATCTAGATATTAAAAACAATTGTAATCTTAGTTTAACAAATTTACCGTTACTTTATCAGATCGAAATTAAAGGTGTAACCACATTTAATATCCATGATTTACCACAATTATATAGGATTAAATCACAACAAAGTATTTTAACGAATTTTACACTTAATAACTTGCCAAGTTTATATGAATTATTGCTTAATAATAATGCTATTACTAGTTTAAATCTTCAAAATTTACCCAATTTATATACGGTAGATGTAAGTAACAATGATGTTTCAACAATATCTCTGGTTAATTTACCTTTACTACATGATATGAATTTTGAGTATAATCTTTTTCCAACAACAAATGCAATTTATTCTTTTAGCAACTTACCTAATTTATACAGCTTAAATTTCAATCGTACTTCTGTGGATAGTATTCTTTTAAATAATTTACCTTCTTTATATACCTTTAATCTTGATTCTAATCCAAACATTTCAAATTTAAGTTTTAATAACTTGCCAAGCTTATATAACATAACAATTATGCAATGTTCAACTTTGAATTCAACACTTTTTCAGAATTTGAATTCATTTTATAAATTAAAAATATATAATATTGCAATACAAGGAATAAACTTAAGTAATTTACCAAATTTATATGATGTTGAAATTGTTAACAACAGCAACATTCTAAACAATTCAATAATATTAAGCAACTTATCAAGTCTTTTTAAATTAAATTTATCCTATAATGGCTTAGATACATTTAATTTTAATAGTCTTCCAAATTTGCAAGAATTGAATATATCATCGAATGATTTACAAACAATTTATTTACAAAATCTTGTTAATTTAAGAGTTTTAAATATTTCTGGTAATAATTTATATCTTTTAAGTTTGGATTTATCTTCGAACCCAAACATTAGTCATATTAACTACTCTACTGGTTGGATTCATGATAAATTAAAATATATTAATTTAAGAAATGGGAATAGTAATTTAACTTCTATAATCGTTGGAAGCGGTACTTCAACATCTGTAACCAGAATTTGTGTGGATAGTGATTCCGAAAAATTATTATTACAATCATTAGATTCAAGTTTAGCCAATACTGTTTTCACAACCTATTGTTCATTCAATCCAGCAGGAACATTTTATACAGTGGAAGGTACTAGTTTATTAGATACTAACAACAACGGTTGTGGGGTTGGAGATATTTCTTTTCCAATGATTAACTTAAATATAGAAAGTGCTGGAATTACAAATAGTCATTTTGCAAATAATTCTGGAAATTATTCTCTTCCTTTATCGGCTGGGCAATATACAATTACGCCTGCTTTTGAAAATCCAGGTTTCTATAGTTTTTCCCCATCATCAATAAATGTTACGTTTCCATCTAATATTAGTCCTTACAATCAAAATTTCTGTGTACTTCCTAACGGAAATCATAACGATTTAGAAATAAACATTTTACCAATTTCTTCTGCTCGTCCTGGATTTGATGCTGCTTATAAATTAGTATTTAAAAACAAAGGAACAACTGTTCAAACAGGTACAATTAATTTCACTTTTAATGATAGTTTTATTGATTATGTTTTAAGTAATCAATCTGTTTCTAACCAATCAATAGGAAGCTTGACCTGGAACTTTACTAACTTATTACCTTTTGAGACTAGAGAAATAAATTTTATATTAAATCTAAATTCACCAACAGAAAGTCCGGCATTGAATAGTAATGATATTTTAAATTTTACGGCCTCTATAAATGGACAAACAGATGAAATACCAAATGACAATATTTCTCTTTTAAATCAAATTGTGGTTAATTCTTATGACCCAAATGACAAAACTTGTTTGGAAGGAATTACAATTACTCCAAATATGGTAGGTGAATATGTTCATTATTTAATAAGATTTGAAAACAATGGAACTGCAAATGCACAAAATATTGTAGTAAAGGATATGATTGATACTAGTAAATTTGATATCAATACTTTAATCCCTATCAAAGGAAGTCATAACTTTGAAACAAGAATATCAAGCACTAATAAAGTAGAGTTTATTTTTAAAAATATAAATCTTCCTTTTGATAATGCTAACAATGACGGTTATGTATCTTTTAAAATTAAAACAAAACCAAATTTAGTTGTAGGCAATACTTTTAGTAATTTGGCTAATATTTATTTTGATTATAATTTTCCAATAGTTACAAACAATTACACAACAACTATTCAAAATACATTAAGCTTACAAGAATACAATTATATTAATGATATTGTAGCTTATCCTAATCCTGTTAAAGATATTTTAAGATTTAAAACTGAACATAGTATATTTAAAATTGAAGTTTATGATATTGCTGGAAGAATTTTAAGTTCAAATTCGATTTCTGAAAATATAATTGATTTAAGTGCACTTAAAACAGGTGATTATATTTTAAAACTTTATACAGATAAAGGAATCAGGAATACTAAAATAATGAAAGAATAAATACAAGACATGAAAACAATAAAATAAACAATGAACAGATTTTTTTACTTTAAACTTACATTTTTATCAATGTCAGCTGGACTTTTTACTGCAAGTTTAGTATATGGATTATTTGATATTGATTTTTCAAATACTGAAGCAATAACAAAATTAGTGTTGAAATCTTTTGTAACTGCAACCGTTACAGGTTTAATATTAGGGATAATGAATATGTTTTTAAAAATTGGTAATTTCCAGAAATGAGAAGATTCTTGAAATATATTATAAACCTAATTTTATTTTTTTGTGTATTTCAAGGTAATGCGCAACAAAAAGTAATTTGCGATTCTATAACCAAGAATCCTATTTCTTATGTTGCAGTAACTTGCCCTGAACAAAATATTGGTTTTTATAATTTCGAAAATGGTTATTTTCAAATGAATAAAAGTATCACTACTTATTCTTTTGAACACTTTTCATATAAACCAAAAGTGAACCTAACGATTCATAATTTAGATACTATTTTTTTATCACCAAAAACAACTACCATAGAAGAAGTCTTTGTCTCAAAACGCGATAAATTTATAAGTTTAAAAAGTTTAAAATATGACAACTATTTTAAAAGTTTTCCAGTAACCTACACAAGTGAACTAGTCACATTTATACAAAATAAAAAGAATCTTTCTTATTTTATAGATAAAATTAGTATTCCATTAAATAATTCAAAGTTTCCAAATATGGAAAAAATAAATTTGAAGAATTATTGCAGAATAAATATTTATAAAAAAAACAATTTGATTTTAGAAAAAATCTATGAAAGTGATGTTAAGATATTCAATTACTCGCAAAAGGATAAGGTATCAATTGATATAAAAGAAGAAAATATAGTTCTTGACGAAAAAGGAATTTTTATTGGTTTAGAACTGATTGTATTAAACCCAGAAATCGAGAAATCTCGTATTTCTCCTTTTTTAACTAGTATGGAATCTTTAAATTATTTTGCAAAAACATACATTAAGAAAAGTTTCGAAAAAAAAATAGCTGATTTATATGAAATAAACAAAGCAACAGAATACGCATTGGGAAATAAACACAAAAACAAAAATTTAAATTTAGCATTGGAATTAGAATTATCCTACTAAATTTATTGTATTTTAAAAA
Source organism: Flavobacterium sp. (assembly GCF_044361065.1). GTDB lineage: Bacteria > Bacteroidota > Bacteroidia > Flavobacteriales > Flavobacteriaceae > Flavobacterium. The sequence continues at coordinate 22,945 of NZ_JBIKJI010000009.1, read as the reverse complement.
TAGCTCAAAGTCGGGTTGTAAATCCGCGCAATCGGTTCAGAGAATGCAAAAAAACAATAGTAAAATGAAAATAGTCAAAATTTTAATAGGGTTAATTCTTCTTTATTCTATTTTTTTTAGGTTGATTACAGGATTTTTTGATTTTCTAAATAAAAATAGAGATATGGGATTTTGGATATCAATTTTTGAAAGTGATTTACCTAATTTAGTGGGTATATTTTCAATGATTTACTTATTATGGTTTTTAATAAAATCTAAAGAACAGTCAAATTAATAAAAACCCGATGGCTTGGATATTTCCTCTAACGGATAGTACAAATACCTTCTGTTTAGCTATGAATTACACTCACTCATTATAAATAAAACAATTATGAACTTCATTTACTTAACACTTTTATTACTTGGGGTTTTTATGAAGTTTTTTACACCAAAGCAACCCAATTATTATTTTGGTTATCAATTAGGTAGTGCTAAAAAAAGTACGGAAAATTGGATAATGGCTAATAAATATGCTTCAAATTATATGATTGTTTTATTCTCTTTTTTAGTTAAAGCGTCCTTTTTATTTGATTATTTTAGTTATGAAAATGAGTTTTTGTTGCTTTTCTTCCTTATTCTTGGATATGTGACTATCTACTTTAGAATTGAGAAAATTTTGAAAGATAAAATTCGATAACCTAATAAATCCAGATGCTTAAACAAGTTCAGCAGGACAAGAACAGTTTAATAATACAATCTAAAATCTAATACTTTACAAAGGGCATAATTTTTTTCAAAAAGCGTTTCAACTACTTCGTCTATATTTTCGTTGTCTTGAAAGAGTTTAAAAAATTCTAAATCTAAATTGTAGCTTTTTAAATTGGTGTATTTTGCACCATATCCAGAAATGGCTTTTGCACCCGTTACATCTAAGAAAAACTGAGCTTCATCGTTAGTTAATTCAAGCGTTTTGGTATTGGCAAAATGAATGATTTTTCCTTTCATTTTTCCTTCAAAAAGTTCAGCAATTTCATCTAAACTGTAATAGTAATCGTATATGCAAATGGTATTGTCTTCGCCTTGCATTACCAAATAAATGATTTCATAATTCGTGAAATTATGGTCGTCGTAGAGTAGTGCCGACAAACTTTCTTCTACCCCTTCAATCGTATCGCAAGCTTTATAAATAGAGGCTATTTCGTAATTCAGAGCCAAGCGTTCTAATTGGTGCTGAATGTCTGTAACAGTAACCTTTTCGACATCTGAAACGGCTTCCAAGCAAAAAATAAATTGGTTATCCATCATTTATATTACTCTTCGTTATCAAAATACCCTTTATTTTTTACTTTGGCTGAAAAGAAGTTTAAAAACAATACCACAAACGATAAAAAGAACATAGCTTGAATACTAACTAATACTTTAGCATATGGTGTTACGGGGTAAAAATCGCCATATCCTACAGAGTTTGCCGTAATTATGCTAAAATAAACGGCATCAAACCAATGTGTAAAAGGTTTGTTCATATTATCTCCCAAAGTATATAAAACAGCAAATGCAAAAACAATTTCTAAATAATTTAAAAACAACAATAACATCGAACGTTTATATGACTTTGGTCGCGAAAGCATATCTGAAGCGAAAATTAATGTAGGTATATATAAAATGGTTTCTAAAAGCAGGTATACCATAATATAAATTAAAATATTTTGATCTTGTAAGTTGTTTTTTAAGATATAAATTGGAAATAGCAATTTTAAAATGATGTAAGAATCCATTGCAATATCTTGATACTCATAGTTTTTTCTTGAAAATAAGTACTTAATGTAGACACCAGGAAAAATTAGTTGTGAAATTGATAAAGACAATCTAAATATTTTTTCAATGCCGTTATCCTCTTGATGGTCGTTATTCCAAATGGATTGGATATTTACTATGCGCTTTCGAATGGGATTTACTTTTAAAAGCGGCTTGTCTGTTTTGGTAATATTTCCCAATAATAGTTTTCTTAAAAAATGTTTCATATTGTATGGGTTGAAATTTTATATATTTTTAATTATAATTACATTATTATATTTTTCAATATTCTTTAGCACTTTTGTTTCGTATAAATTTGAATCAAAATGCGATAGATAGTCTTCTGTTTTTGAAAGATTACTTTTATTTAAATGCATCGTATTAAATAAGATATACCCGTTTTTATTAAGTAATCGTTTACAATTAGTAATGAAGCTTTCTTGAAATAAAAACTCAGGCATTTCGGTATCTTTAAAAATATCAATAATTAGTAAATCGTATTGGTTTTTATCTGTTTTTACAAACTGTTCCGCATCTTGAATAAGACATTTAAAATTACTTATTTTATCTAAACCGAAATACGAATTGGCAATTTGTATAATTTCTGAATCCAATTCTACACCTGTAATTTTTTTGGAAAACGAAAAATCAGTAACTAACGTTTGCACGACGCTACCGCCAGCTACACCCAAAATTAATATAGATTCCATTCTATTAATTTCAGCTGCACCAATATCTAAAAGTCCTTTTTTTAATATTGACTGCAAACTTCCGAAAGAATAATTCGTGTTTTTGGTGTTTAGTAGCATTTTTCCGTTGTATATAGTCACTTCAATTGACTTGCTTATCGTTGAAGTTTCCTTATAAATTGTGATAGGATAGAAGTAGCTGAGTATTTTTTTAAACATCATCATATAAATTACGTAAATATACTTTATTTTTGCTTTTTCTCAAAATGTAAAAGAATGAAACATTCACTATATAGACTACTGTTTTTTAAAATAATGGGCTGGAAAGTCAAGGGTACTTTTGACGCCTCAATTAAAAAATGCGTACTAATTGTAGTGCCTCACACCAGTTGGTTTGATTTTTTTATTGGTGTTTTTTTTAGAGGAACCTATCCTGTAGAAATTAATTTTTTAGCTAAACAAGAATTGTTTCGTTTTCCGTTAGGCGGCTATTTAAAATGGATGGGGGGCATTCCACTTAATAGAAATAAGACAGAAAATAAGGTAGAAGCCATTGCAAAAATATTCGACACAAAAGATGTTTTGCGATTGTCGTTGTCTCCAGAAGGCACCAGAAAAAAGGTAACACAATGGAAATCTGGGTATTATTATATCGCTCAAAAAGCAAATGTGCCGATAATTCCTATTGCATTTGATTATGAAAACAAACAAGTTATTATTTTTGATGCATTCACAATAACTAACGATTTTGAGAAAGATTCATTTTACTTAGAATCTTTATTTACCAATATTAAAGGAAAAGTACCAGCTTTTAGTTACACTCGTTAAGGCGTGTAATTCTTAAACGTTCCATCGTTATAAAACACTACAATTCGTTCTATTTTTGACTCCGAATGTATCGGTTTGACTTCTGTTTCAATTTTTGGCATATTTGATTTATTTTCAGGAAGAGTTTCAAATAGGGTAGTTTTTTGAGAAAACAAATCTATTTCTTGTTCTGTTTTTTCTTCGGACGAAACAGTTAATTTTTCATTAGAACCCATTTCTCCTTTTGGAAAACTTCCTTTTCCATTTAGCAACCACAATAATTCTACTTCAGGAAAATTTTCAATTACTTTTAATATAAAATCTAAACTCGGTTTGTTTCTACCAGAAAGTAGGTGAGAGATACTTGATCGTTGTACATTAATTTTATCTGCAAAAAGAGAGGCTGTTAAACCATAATACTCAAAAATGGTTTCTAATCGTTTTACGAAGTGGTCTGTATTTATCATCCGAATTAAAATTGAAATATTGTTTACAAATGTAACAAATTATTGTTAAAACATAATGATATACCGTTTATTTAAGCATAAATAATGATTTATTATACAAATATATAGTTTATATAATAGTATTTAAGTAACTGAAATTAAGTTATTTAGATTAATTAATTAAAATATGTTTACACTTGTAAAATTTAAGTTGAAAGAAAACGCATATTTCAGTTTCATTTGTAGGTTTTTGTTGTTTACAAATGTAAAATGAAATATATTTACATTTGTAATATGAAAGATAATTTACAATTAGCCACCAAATATCTGTACGAATCGATTCAAGGAAGATACGTAACAGCTACTCATTTATATTCTTTTTTAGAAACCTTACCTTCTGTATTTAAAATTTCAACCGTTGGGTTTTCTGTAAAACAGCAACCTATAAAAGTGATTCAATTTGGAGAAGGAAAGGTTAAGATTTTGATTTGGTCGCAAATGCACGGGAATGAAAGTACTACAACTAAAGGTCTGATAGATTATTTAAACTTTTTACATCATAACGAAAATGAGTTTGAAAGCCTTTCAAAATTAGTTACTTTTTATATTATACCGATATTAAATCCAGACGGCGCAGCAGCTTATACAAGAGAAAATGCCAATGGCGTAGATTTAAACAGAGATGCTTTTGAATGCACACAACCTGAAAGTAAGGTATTACGGACAGTTTTAGAAACTTTTACTCCTGATTATTGTTTTAATCTACACGACCAACGTACTATTTTTGGTTTGTTGGAAAGTCAGAAACCTGCAACGATGTCATTTCTAACAGCATCCTATAACGAAGCACGTACATTTAATTCGGTTCGAGAAGAAGCTGCCGCTGTAATTGTTGGTATTAATAATGAATTACAAAAATACATTCCTAATCAAGTCGGACGATTTGATGATTCCTTTAATATTAATTGTACAGGAGATTATTTTACAAATAGGGGATATCCTACTATTTTATTTGAAGCGGGACATTATGTAAATGATTATAATCGAGACGAAGTTAGAAAATTTGTTTTCATCGCTTTAAAAGCTGCAATTTCATTTATTAACGAAAACGATATAGTTAGCAACGATTTGGGGAATTATTTGAATATTTATCAAAATAATAAATGTTTTTATGATTTTATTTTCAAAAATGTGAAAATTAATGATAATAATGTAGAAAAAAATATTAAATTTGCAGTTCAATATAAGGAAGTTTTAAAAGGTAATAGAATTGAATTTATTCCTGAAATTATTCAGATTGAAAATTTAGACACTTTTTTCGCCCATCAAACCATTTATTTTGAAAATAAAATGTATGAATATGAAGATCGAAACTTCCCTAAAATTGGCGACATTATAAAAGTTTAGTATAAAAAAGATAAAAACAGATTGATTATGAGTAAGTTTAGATTAGATGAAGTAGATCACCAGATTTTAGATATGTTAATTGACAATACTAGAATCCCTTTTACAGATATTGCTAAAAAATTATTAATATCTGCTGGTACGGTGCACGTTAGAGTAAAAAAGATGGAAGATGCGGGTATTATTCAAGGTTCTTCATTAACTTTAGATTACGAGAAATTAGGGTATTCATTCATTGCATATGTTGGTATCTTTTTAAATAGTACGTCTCAAACAAAATTTGTTTTAGAACGTATTAATGAAATTCCGTTTGTAACTGTAGCTTCTGTAACTACTGGAAAATTTAATATTTTCTGTAAAATTAGAGCAAAAGATACTGCAAATGCAAAAGACATTATTTTTCAAATTGATGATATTGATGGGGTTTACAGAACCGAAACTATGATTTCATTAGAAGAAAGCATTAACGATAAAAAACGTTTGATGCATACGATTTTTAAAGAATTGTAATAGTTAGAATTAAAAAAAATCCCGTTTAAAAACTAAACGGGATTTTTTTATGCCTTTATTTTCTATTCTTCATCGTCATCATCATCTGAATCTGATTTTATTTTATTTCCATCGGCATCTTCTTCATCATCTAATTCAATTTTTTCTTCCTCTTCCTCATCCTCGTCATCTTCAATACCTAAATCTTTAATTGCATCTATACTTACTTCTGGCGTAATAAAGTCTTCCTCTTCATCAAAATTTTCAATTCTGTCAGCCAATTTCATACTGACTTTTACTAAATAAATAGTATCTTCTGTTTTTACTTCGACTGCCTCAATGGTCTCATTTTTAGCATTTTTGAATCGAATAATATCCGAATCATCATATCCATCTGGAAATTTTTCAACCAATAGGTTTAAAATCTCGTTTGTTAATTTTGCGTACTCTACAATTACTCTCTTCATTTCTTGTTTGCCTTAATCAATTTTAATTGTCAAATTTAGTATTCTAATTTTAAAATTTAAATTTTTTTAAAACTTTTTTTTTTCTTATTACCAACCTAAAATGTAAGCAAAGATTAGAGGTGTCACAATAGTTGCGTCAGATTCTACGATAAATTTTGGTGTATCAACATCTAATTTACCCCAAGTAATTTTTTCATTTGGAACCGCTCCAGAATAGGATCCATAACTTGTAGTTGAATCTGAAATCTGACAGAAATAACTCCAAAATGGTACATCATGCATTTCCATATCTTGATATAACATTGGTACAACACAAATAGGGAAATCTCCTGCAATTCCTCCACCAACTTGGAAAAATCCAATTCCTTTTCCTGCGCAATTTTTTGGGTACCAATCTGCCAACCACATCATGTATTCAATACCGCTTTTAGTGGTTGATGCTTTAAATTCCCCTTTGATGCAGTAAGATGCGAAAATGTTACCCATAGTACTATCTTCCCAACCTGGAACAACAATAGGTAAGTTCTTTTCTGCAGCGGCAACCATCCAAGAATCTTTAGGATCGATTTCGTAATATTGCTCTAAAACCCCTGAATTAATCATTTGGTACATGAATTCGTGTGGAAAATATCTCTCGTTGTTTTTGTCTGCTTTGTTCCAAATATCATATAAATGTTGTTGCAAACGACGAAACGCTTCTTCTTCAGGAATACACGTATCTGTAACTCTGTTGAAATGATTGTCTAACAACTCTCTTTCTTCTTCTGGAGATAAATCTCTATAATTTGGTACTCTTTTGTATGAATTGTGTGCCACTAAATTCATAATATCTTCTTCTAAATTGGCACCTGTACAAGAAATAATATGAATTTTATCTTGACGAATCATTTCTGCTAATGATTTTCCTAACTCAGCGGTACTCATGGCACCAGCTAACGTTACCATCATTTTCCCGTTGTCTAACAAATGGGTTTCATATCCTTTAGCAGCATCTACTAAAGCAGCCGCGTTAAAATGTAAATAATGTTTTTCTACAAACTGACTAATTGGTCCTTTACTCATGGGGTTTATTTATTATCGTTTTTGTTTTTGTTGTATCCTAAAATTTCCAAAACTTGTTCGGCATTTTGTTGTTCAGAAAAGACTTCGGTTGCAAAAATTCCGTTTTTGTCTTTATCAATTAATATGTGTTTGGGTTGTGGTAAAATACAATGGCTTAAACCGCCATAACCGCCAATGCTTTCTTGGTAAGCACCTGTATTGAAAAAGCCAATATATAATGGTTTTTCTTTATTATACTTTGGCAAATACACGGCATTCATGTGTTGTTCGGAGTTGTAATAATCGTCTCCATCGCATGTTAATCCACCTAAAAGTACTCTTTCATAAATGTCATTCCAGCGATTTACGGCTAACATGACAAATCGTTTATTAATAGCCCAAGTATCTGGTAATGTGGTAATAAAAGAGGAGTCAATCATGTTCCAATTTTCTCTATCATTTTGTTTCTTTTGATATAAAACTTGGTATAAAGCACCTCCAGCTTCTCCAACAGTAAATGAACCAAATTCAGTAAAAATATGCGGTACATCAACTTCTGCATCATCACATGCTATTTTTATTTGGTTCAATATTTCATCAACCATATATTGATAATCGTATTCAAAAGCCAATGAATTTTTAATAGGGAAACCACCTCCAATATTTAAACTATCTAAAGATGGGCATTCTTTTTTTAAGGCAATATATACTTTCAAACACTTTACCAATTCGTTCCAGTAATAAGCCGTGTCATTAATACCGGCATTAATGAAAAAGTGAAGCATTTTAAGTTCTACTTTTTTATTTTCAGCTATTTGTTTTCTATAAAAAGGTAAAATGTCTTTATAGCCAATACCTAAACGTGACGTATAAAATTCGAATTTAGGTTCTTCCTCTGCTGCAATTCGAATTCCGATTTTAAATTTTCCATCAATTTGGTCTTGAAGTAAATCTAATTCTTCAAAATTATCAATAACTGGAATAGTGTTTTTATGTCCATTATTAATTAAACGGGCAATATTAGTTACATATTGATCACGTTTAAAACCATTACAAACGATAAAAGAATTTTTATTGATTTTCCCTTGTTCCATAAGGTTTTCAACGATATTAATATCAAAAGCTGAAGACGTTTCAATATGAATATTGTTTTTTAGAGCTTCATTTAAAATGAATTCAAAATGAGAACTTTTTGTACAATAGCAATAAAAATATTTGGCTTCATAACCATGCTTTTCCATAGCATTTCTGAACCACATTTTAGCTCTATTAATGTTTTGCGAGATTTTTGGTAAATAGGTAAATTTCAATGGCGTACCATATTGTTCTACTAATTTCATCAAATCAATACCGTGAAAATGCAAATTATCTTTATTCAAAGTAAATTCTTCCTGTGGAAAATAGAAAGTTTGATTGATAAGGTCGGAATATTTTGTATTCATTTGACTATTACTAATTTAATTAATTGAAATACGTGCCATTTTTGTTGAGCAAAAGTAAAAATAATATTACTAAAAACAGAAGTAAAGTAAAAAAAAATTAATTCTTCAAATAATCTTCAAACGCTAATAAAATCAATGATTCATCAACTATTTGATTGATTTTACTTTCCCCAATTTTATTTAATAAAGTAAATTGAACGTTTCCAAACTCATTTTTTTTGTCGAAAATCAATAAATCTAATATATTTTGGATGTCAGAATCATTAAAAGATATTTTTTCAAAAACATCAGTAATAATGTATTTTATTTCAGCATAACTATCTTTAGATATTAATTCTAACTTATAGGACAAGTAACTTTCTAATATCATACCAATAGCAATAGCTTCGCCATGAAGCAATTGTTTTTTCTCTTCGGATTCTAAGAAATAACTTTCAATAGCATGCCCTAATGTGTGCCCAAAATTTAATGCTTTTCTAATGCCGTTTTCTTTTAAATCTTGAGAAACGATTTCGTTTTTTATTTCAATTGATTGTTTTATTAAAATATCTAAATCATCTGTATTTAAGTCATTTAAGTTTTTTAATTTATCCCAATAATTTTTGTCGTAAATTAATCCGTGTTTTAGCATTTCAGCCAATCCAGAACGCATTTGGTTTGACGGTAATGTTTCTAAAAATTTAGAAATTACAATAACCGATTTTGGTTCGTTAATTACCCCAATTTGATTTTTTAAACTGCCTAAATCCACACCCGTTTTTCCACCAACAGAAGCATCAACCATAGCTAAAAGAGAAGTTGGAACATTAACAAAATCAATACCTCGTTTATATGTACTTGCTACAAAACCTCCAATATCTGTAATTACACCACCGCCTAAATTAATCATAATGCTTTTTCTATCTGCATCTAATTCAATTAAAGTATGCCATAAGTCAATACACGTGTATATGTTTTTGTTTTCTTCACCAGGTTCAATTTCAATGATTTCAATTTCAATTTCGGTTGGTAAATTCGCAAGAAAATATGGTAAACAATGCTCATTCGTGTTTTCATCTACTAATACAAAAATTTTAGAATAGGTTTCAGTTTTTAGCAGATTTTCTAAATACACAAAACTTGCATCATTAAAATAAATAGCGTAATTATCAGATTGAATAGGTGTCATTGTACAGTTTATAAATTCTTCACAAAATAAATTAAAAAATATGAGAAATCATTCGTTCAATAAGTATATTTGCATTCCTTAATATGAATTCAATAATAATGGATAAAATATTTAACAATACAGAAAAAGCATTTTCGCTTAAATCTAACTCTGAATTAAACAGAGCGCACTTTTTATTTCAAATGATTGGCAAGCCTTCATTGGTAAAAATAGGCACCTCATTAACAAATTTTGCCTTAAAATTTCATTTACCCGTTGAAAGTATTATACGAAAAACCGTATTTGATCATTTTTGTGGTGGTGTTAGCGAACAAGATTGTTTGCAAGTGGTGGCAAAAATGTACATCAAAGGCGTTTCTTCTGTATTAGATTATTCTGTAGAGGGTAAAGAAGAGGAAGCACAGTTTGACGCTTGTTTGAAAATGACGTTAAAAACAATTGATTTTGCGAAAGAAAACAAAGCCATTCCTTTTGCTGTTTTTAAACCAACCGGATTGGGAAGAATTGACTTGTATGAAAAAATAGGAGAAAAAGCATCATTAAGCACTGCGGAACAAGAAGAATGGAATAGAGTAGTGGCACGATTTGAAAAAATTTGTCAATACGCCTATGATAGCGACGTTCAAATATTAGTTGACGGTGAAGAAACCTGGATGCAAGATGCAGCAGATGAAGTAGTGGAGCGTATGATGGAAAAATTTAACACCAAAAAAGCAATTATTTTCAATACCTTACAATTGTATAGATGGGATAGAGTGCCTTATTTAAAAGCCCTGCATTTAAGAGCGAAAGAAAAAGGTTTTCATATTGGTATGAAATTAGTTCGTGGTGCATATATGGAAAAAGAAGCCAAACGTGCGGAAGAAAAAGGGTATAAAAACCCAATTTGCGAATCGAAACAAGCTACTGACATTAATTTTAATAATGGATTAAACTATATGTTAGATAATATTAATGAAATGGCTGTTTTTGCGGGCACTCACAATGAAGAAAGCTCGTACTTATTAATGAATTTAATGCAAGAAAAAGGCATTTCAAATTACGATTCTCGCATTTGGTTTGGTCAATTATATGGTATGAGTGATAATATAAGTTATAATTTAGCACATAATGGTTATAACGTTGCAAAGTACTTGCCATTTGGACCTGTTAGAGACGTAATGCCTTATTTAATAAGACGTGCGCAAGAAAATACATCTGTTGCAGGACAAACGGGAAGGGAACTAACTTTGATAATTTCTGAACGAAATAGAAGAAAATTGAAATAATACGTTAAAAAAATTCTTTTTTATAAAATAATTATTAAATTTGAATGAATTTTAAAAATATATTTTATGAAAAAATCTTTACTTAGTTTAACATTTGGGTTATTCTCTCTTGTTACATTTTCTCAAGGAGGTCTTACGTGTGCTTCCGCGGTTAATATTACTGCTAATGGTACTTATGTAATTGGTACGATAACAGGTACTAAATCAACTGGTACTGGAACTTGTTTCACTACTAGCTCAACAAGTCCAAATTCAATGTGGTATAAATTTACGCCTTCTTCAAGTGGTGTAATGTCAATATCCTCTGATATTGCAGCTAACCCCGCTGACGCTGATACAAGATTGAGTGTGCATACAGCTGTTACTGCTTGTACTGATCCATGGGTTTGTGTAGCGAGTAATGATGATGTTGATGCAACAAACTTTAGATCGGCTTTAAGTAATGTAACTGTTACAGCTGGAACTACATATTATATCGAATGGGATGATAGATGGGAAAATGTTGGTGGCTCATTCACTTTTACATTTACTGGACAATCATGCTTTATTCCTTCTGGATTTACTTTCTTAGTTCCTCCAACTACTACTACGGCATCTATTGGATGGACTGCTCCAACTTCAGGAACAACTCCAGTTGGTTATGTTTTTGAATATGGTCCACAAGGATTTACTCAAGGTACTGGTACTACAATTAATACAACTACTAATTCAGCAGCTTTGACTAATTTAAATCCAAGTACTGTATATTCATTTTATGTAAGAAGTAATTGTGGAGCAGGAGACTTTAGTCTTTGGTCTAATGCAATAAGTTTTAACACAGTTTTTGAACCTACAAATCCAACTTATTCTACAGGTTTTGAAAATTCTTCATTCCCTTTTATTGGTTGGCTAGCGGCTACACCAGTTGCAGGAAGTTTATGGGGAGTTAATGCTGCAGTTTCAGGCGATCCAACGGTTTATGCTGGTGCTAATTCTATTTTTAGCTTGAGTAGTACAACAGTTAATACAGATAGTTCTGTAATTTCTAGAGGTGTTAATTTAACTGCCGGAAATTTAGCAACCGTTTCTTTTTATGTTTCTAACTTTAAAACTATTGCTACTTCTACTGCGACATCTAATTTTGATGTTAAGTGGGGAACTGCTCAAACTTTAGCTTCTCAAACAAATACTATTGGTACTGAAGCTGGATATTCAAGTGCAGCTTTTACTCAAAAAACTTATACTTTTACTCCTTCAACAACTGGTGTTTACTATTTTAGTATACAAAATAAATCACCAATTAATTCTCAGGCTGGAACACACGGAATATTAGTAGATTCTTTCACAGTATCTCAATTATTATCCTCAGAATCATTTACTTTATCTGGAGTAACAATGTATCCTAACCCAGCTACTGATATTTTAAATATTCAATCTGAAACTGAAGTGTTAACTAAAGTTTCAATTACTGATTTAAATGGTAGAGTAGTTAAAGAAGTTTCAAATAACTTATCTCAAATTTCATTAGAAAATTTAGCTAAAGGGATTTATATGGTAACAATTGAATCAGCTACAGCTAAGAAAGTAGAAAAATTAATTGTTGAGTAAATTCAACTTTTAATAAAAATTAAAAATCCTGAAGAAATTCAGGATTTTTTTATGCAATAAATTTATCAGTAATATCTTCAGATGGCAGCAAACAATTCTCATTTTTTCCATACCATTTGTATCTATTTTTTGCGATGAAATCATATAAAAGATTCTTTATATTTATAGGAATAAAATTAAAAAGAAACAACAATTTTACTGATGAAGATAAGTGTTTAATAATCCTAAAAACCGCTTCTGACTTAATAAAATAGGCATAACCCGGTTCGTATAGTATTATACTGTCTATAGTTTTATCAATACCTAAATACGTAATTATTTTTTGTCCAGTTTCACTTTGTAAGGCTACAAACCTAAATACATCATTTGCATCATTTTTAATAATAAAATTGACTTTATCATTACAATAATTACAAACGCCATCAAAAAGTATGATTTTTTTATCTTGAGGTAATTGGTTAATTTCCATTACTCGTTAGTAAGTAATTGTATTTGACTTCTGTATCTTTCAATCAATAATGTCATCATTCGTTTGTTTAAACTTGAGGAGTTTTTAATATAAATTAAATATTCTTCCACTGAAAACAAGCCAATAATAATACCCTTTAAAGCATTTCTGAATTTTATATCTTTTTGAATTACGTTTTCAATGTATTTCTCTTTTTTATCTGGTGAAAGTGTGAAAAACAATCCTTTTTGTTTGATAGCATAATTTATAAAGACCTGCAAAAGCAAATCGTTTTGAAACTTTAAAATTGGTCGTAAAGTGCTATTCTGAAACGCTTCTTCAGTTAATGTATCTAAAAAATCAACACCTAATTTTTCAGATTTAATTGCAGATAAAATGCTGTCTCGATTTGTCATACCATTCACTTTTTAAAAATTATTATTCAATATCTAATAAATTTAATTTTTCTGCTTTAACGTGTTGTACTTCAAATAATTCTAAATCAAAATAAGGAACAGAAGCGATAATATGGTCAAAGATATCTGCCATAATATATTCGTAATTTTCCCATTTTTTATCTTTGCTAAAGCAATAAATCTCTAAAGGAATACCTTTTTCAGTGGGTTGTAAATGTCTGACCAACAAATGCATATCCTTGTTAATTCCAGGATGTGTTTCAATATATTTTTGAATGTATTTTCGAAACAAACCTAAATTTGTCATATTTCGACCATTTACGTTTAATGATTTGTCGATGTTATTGGCCATATTAAACTTATCAATATCCAATTTTTTCTTATCAATATAATTCGATACAAACTGAATACGTTTAAACGATTCCAATTCTTCATTCGTAACAAACCGAACGGTAGCACCTTTTATTAAAACGTGTCTTTTGATTCGTCTTCCGTCAGAATTAATCATACCGCGCCAATTTCTAAAACTGTCTGAAATTAAGCTATAAGTTGGAATAGTGGAGGTGGTATTGTCGAAATTTCTGACTTTAACCGTTGCTAAATTAATTTCTTCTACTTCTCCATCAGCACCGAATTTATCGACAGTTATCCAATCTCCAATGCGAACCATATCGTTCACTGTAACTTGAATACTGGCAACAAAACCTAAAATTGTATCTCTAAAGACTAAAATTATTAATGCCGAAATGGAACCAAATGCGGTTAATAACGAACTTTTTTTAGTGTCAAAAAGCAATAAAATAATAGATAATAAGGCGTAAATCCATAATACAATCATTATGACTTGAATGTAGCTATCTATAGGCTTATCGTTATATTTAGGTAAAGTTTTTAAATAATCTTTTAAGGAATTAAAGACACTTCGAACAATAAAAAGTGATAAAATAATGATGAAAATTTTTACGCTTTTTCCAAATAAATTTTCCCAATACACAAAATCATCTAAAACAATTGGTATTTTTATACTTATATAATATAATGGTACTAAATGAGCAATATATTTAGCGGTTTTGTTGGCTACTAAAAAATCGTCAAATGTTGATTTTGTGTACGTTGCCACAATAGCCAAACCAATTATTAATATTTTTTTTGCCAAATAATCAATAGCATAAGCCAAAACCATTAATACCAATAAATTAACGAACAAATTTCCGTATAAGGTAAAATCTGCACCGAAATCAAGCTTTTTTAATACTGGTTCAATTAGATCGAAAACTTTCATATTTGAAAAAAATTATTTTTTATTTTGGAATATGCGAATTTTAAGCACTTTAATTTAAATATTTTTTATCTACCCAAAAAGTACCAAACGGAATAAAAGACGCTAATATAATAATGCTAAAATCTTTTAAATTCCATTTTTTTTCATCTTTCAATAAAAAAGCTAATATTATGTACAAGATAAATAAAACACCGTGAAGCATTCCGAATGGTTTCAGAATTAATTTATACGTATCAAAATAATTTGGTTTTAGAACCAACATATTAAAAATTAAAACTAAAAAAGAAATTCCTTCAAGTAGTGCTATTTTTTTAAACCAGTTTAACATAGTGCTAAATTTTATATTTCTACAAAATTAAATAATGTTTAGCAATAATCATCTAATTTAAGATAATATTAAATAATATTAATGAATTATAATATACATTATGTAAAATAGAATATTTAAGAATACGTTAGTAAGAATTGATTTATTTGTTTAATTTTGATGTGTATTTACTACTCCTATTATGAAGAATACTTTTGCAGAAAACATTGTAGATTTTTTAAAGCTATACGATCCATTTAAAACAGTAGCTTATGGCGACTTGTTAGAAATTGCTTCGCAGAGTGAAATTATCTATTTAGAAAAATCAAAACGATTATTTAAAATCAATGACGAATTGCATCAGAATTTTTATATTGTACATTCTGGTATTATTCATTTAACAAAAATAATTGATGCACAAGAAACTCTAATTTCTAAATGTTATGTAGGATCAATTTTTGGTTTACGTCCGTTTTTTGCAAAAAATAATTATTCGTTAAATTCTATTGCAAATGAAGATGCTGTAGTGTATGCCATTCCTATTGTTTTATTTAAACCACTTTTAGCAAAATATGCTGCTGTAATGGATTACTTTTTAGAGAGTTTCTCTGAACAGACAAAATCCAACGGTGAAAATTATCAAAATTTAAAAGCGATTTCTGAAGCCAGTTCGGAAACAGAATTAACTGATTTTTCTTATTTTCAGGAATTGGATTATGATAAAAATCCACTTGTAATACCTACGCATACCAGTATTTCGACTGTGGCAAAGAAAATGATGGATACAAACAAATCCTATGCAATTGTTACGAATAACGCCAGAATAAACGGCTTAATTACGGATGCCGATTTCAGAAAAAAAGTGGCTTTCGGTGCGATTAATTTTGATGCCGATTGCAGCTCAATTATGCAACAAAATGTGGCTATTGTAGAAGAAACCATTTCTGTAGCAGAAGCGCAATTATTGCTTCTAAAAAACGAAACCAGCTATTTATGTGTTACTGAAGATGGTACAGAAAATACACGTATAAAAGGCATTATATCGGAACGCGATATTATTAAATCGCAGTCAAATAACCCAGGGGTTTTGATTGATGAAATTCGAAATTCGAAAAATTTTGAGGAACTAAAATACGTGCATTCTAAATATTTGTTTGTAATACAAAATTCATTCACAAAAAATATTCCGATATTTCATATTAACAACACTGTGGGTGGTATTTTACACGCGATTATTCAGCAATGTATAAAATTATCAATTGAAAAAATAGGCTCACCTCCTGCTCGTTTTGTTTGGCTATCTTTAGGAAGTCAGGCCAGAAAAGAGCAATTGGTTTTAAGTGATCAGGATAATTTAATTGTTTTCGAAAATGTGGCGGCAGACAAACACCGCGATGTTAAATTTTATTTCGTACAATTGGCTAAATTAGTCATCTTAAATATGCAGAATTTAGGCTATAAACCTTGTCCAAATGAGCACTTAGCCAGCAATATCAAATGGTGTAAATCGTTGTCTGATTTTACGTCAATTTATACGAATTGTATTAAATCGCCAGGGGAAAATATGTCGGATTTTAATGGCATTTTCTTTGATTTTGAATACATATACGGTGAAACGAAAATTAAAGATTCATTAGAAATTGCCATACATCAGAGTTTAGCTAATAATACTTTGTTTTTTGATTATATTGGTAATCAATTACTTAAACTTCCTCCTGCTTTGACTTTTTTCAAAAAATTTGCTGTTGAAGAAAACGGAAAACATAAAGAATTATTTAATTTAAAAGAAAAAGGGTTACAATTTTATATTGATGCAGCACGAATTTTTGCTTTAAGTAATAACTTAAAAGGAATTAACAATACCTATTTACGTTTTAAGCAAATGGCCATAATTGACACTAAAAATTCTGAAAAATACTTGGATTTTGCTGAAAACTATATAAAATTGCAAGAATTAAGAGCCCAAGAAGGTATTATAAATGACAATGACGGCGCTTTTATCGACCCAAAAAAACTGTCTAAAATTGATAAAGAGGAAATGAAAAAAGCCTTGTTAGAAATTGAAGATGTTACAGATTTAATTAAATCAAAATATAAATTAACCCAATTTTCATAAAACATATGTTATCAAAATTATTTCATAAAGAATATCCTGAATATTGGAAAAAATATACTGAATCTTTTAAAAGTCCAGCTACTAAATACGTTGTTATTAGTATGGAAACTTCTGGTTTAGATACAGAAAAAGATGTGATTATGTCTATCGCAGCAACATCTATAGTTGAAAACAGAATTATTTTGAAAGACTCTTTTGAAATTTATATTAAGCACACTACTCCATTAGATATTAGTTTAGATAACGAATTTATTACGGTGAGTAAAGTAGAAAAAGTTTCTGAAGAAGTGGCGATTGAAACCTTAATTGAATATCTTGGAAATTCAATATTTATTGGGCACCGAATTGATTTTGATATCGAAATGCTAAACCAAATGTTAAGTCGACTTAAATTAGGAAAACTTAAAAATGAGGCATATGATATTGAAGCTATGTTTAATAAATTATCAGAAACGAATGATAAAAAATATGCAATGGAAGAAATGAGTAAATTTTTAAATATTTCTATCAGTGAACGAAATTCTGTTGCAGATGATGCCTACTCTATAGCTATTTTATTTTTGAAATTGAAAAGTAAATTGGGAATTAAATAAAAAACTTTACCTATTTAAATACAAAAAGAGGCACTATATAGTGCCTCTTTTTATATTATTAAATTGAAATTATAACTTTTCGTTTTTAATTTCTTCAACAATTTCAGGGTTTAACAACGTAGAAATATCTCCGAAATTAGAGAAATCACCTTCAGCAATTTTTCTTAAAATACGTCTCATAATTTTTCCAGAACGTGTTTTTGGTAAACCAGATACAAATTGAATTTTGTCTAATTTAGCAATCGGTCCCACTTGATCTGAAATAAGTTGATTGATTTCTTTACGTAAATTATCTTGATTTCTCGTTTCTCCTGTTTCTTTTAAAATCACAAAACCATATAACGCATTTCCTTTAATGTCGTGAGGAAAACCTACAATTGCACTTTCTGCCACTGCTGGATGCTCATTAATAGAATCTTCAATAGGTGCTGTTCCTAAATTATGTCCGGAAACAATAATAACATCATCTACTCTACCCGTAATTCGGTAATATCCAACTTCATCGCGTAAAGCACCGTCTCCAGTGAAATATTTGCCTGGGAATGCTGTAAAATAGGTTTCTTTATAACGCTGATGATCACCCCAAATGGTTCTTGCCATTGACGGCCAAGGGAATTTTATACATAAACTACCCGTTACTTGGTTGCCTTCAATTTCGTTTCGTAATTCATCCATTAAAACCGGTTGAATTCCTGGTAAAGGTAAAGATGCATAGGTTGGTTTTGTTGGTGTTACAAAAGGAATTGGAGAAATCATAATTCCACCTGTTTCCGTTTGCCACCAAGTGTCTACTAATGGGCAACGCTTCCCTCCTACGTGGTCGTTATACCAATGCCAAGCTTCTTCGTTAATAGGTTCACCAACAGATCCAATAACTTTTAAAGAACGTAATGGGAATTTTTGAACATAATCTAAATTTTCTTTGGCTAAAGCACGAATGGCAGTTGGAGCCGTGTAAAATTGATTGACTTGATGTTTTTCAATTACTTCCCAAAAACGACTAAAATCTGGGTAAGAAGGTACGCCTTCGAAAAGTACTGTAGTGGCTCCATTTAATAACGGACCATATAAAATATAAGAGTGCCCTGTAATCCAACCAATATCAGCGGTACACCAGAATACATCATTTTCTTCGTAATTAAAAACATTTTTAAACGTGTAAGCAGTATATACCATATAACCCGCAGTTGTATGTAACATTCCTTTTGGTTTTCCGGTAGAACCTGAAGTATATAAAATAAACAACGGATCTTCGGCATCCATAATTTCAGCTACATTATTTCCTAAAGCAGCATCTAAAAGTGGTTGTAACCAAATGTCACGACCATCTTTCATATTTACAGCCGTATTTGTTCGTTTAGCTACTAACACTTTTTCTACACAAGGACATTTTTCTAAAGCTTCATCTACGATTCCTTTTAAATCTACCGATTTATTACCTCTAAATCCGCCATCGGATGTAATTACCATTTTACATTCAGAATCGTTAATTCTTGCCGCTACAGCAGAAGCTGAAAATCCAGCAAATACTACCGAGTGAATGGCTCCAATTCGTGCACAAGCTAAAACAGCTACGGCCAATTCTGGAATCATTGGTAAGTAAATACAAACTCTATCACCTTTTTTAATGCCTTGTTCACGTAATACATTGGCCATTTTAGAAACGCGCTCATATAATTCTTTATATGTAATATGTAACGCGGCTTCTTTTGGATCGTTTGGTTCAAAAATTATCGCCGTTTTATCGCCACGTTTGGCTAAATGCCTATCGATACAGTTTTTAGTAATATTTACTTTCGCATTTAAAAACCATTTGAAATTGGCTTCTTGCATATCAAAATCAAAAACTTTATCCCATTTTTGATACCAAGTAAAGTTTTCATCAGCAATACGATCCCAAAATTTTCTTGGTTCGCGTACTGATTTTTTGTACATTTTAAAATAATTTTCTAAATCAGTAATTTTATAATAACTCATTATTCGTTTGGTTTTTTGTTTCGTAATGTAAATATAATAAATCTATTCCTACGGAAAAGAAATAATTTGCTAAATAAGTATAGCTAACTTTTGTTCGATAAACTTTTATCTAAATGAACCTATTTTTGCTTTTATAAATTCGGTTCTAACTTCGTCAATTATAGCTTCATCATCAATAGTAGATGGAATTTGAAAATCAGTACCATCCGCAATATTTCGTAATAATTTACGTAAAATTTTACCTGAGCGAGTTTTTGGTAATCGCGGCACAATTACAACATCTCGCAAAGAAGCCACTGCACCAATTTGTTCACGAACTAACTGAACTACTTCGTGTTGCAGTTGAAAATGCTCAATACTTTCACCAGATTTATTTACAACTAATGCTAATGGAACTTGCCCTTTTAATTCATCATTAATCCCAATAACAGCACACTCTGCAACCGAGTGATGTGAAGAAACAATTTCTTCCATCTCAGCTGTAGATAAGCGATGACCTGCTACATTAATAACATCATCTACCCTACCCGTAATATATATATAACCGTCTTTATCTTTAAATCCGCCATCTCCAGAAAAATAATATCCTGGAAATTTTTCTAAATATCCTGCTTTAAATCGAGCGTTTTCATTCCATAAATCCATCATCGTTCCTGGAGGTAATGGTAATTTTATGACTACATACCCTTCTTCGTTTGCAGCCAATTCTTCGCCTTCTTCGTTAAAGATTTGAATATTATAACCCGTAACAGCTTTTCCTGCCGATCCTGGTTTTATTGGTAAAAACTCTACTCCCATCATATTAGCAATCATTGGCCAACCTGATTCTGTTTGCCACCAATGGTCAATTGCAGGTATTGGAATATGTGCTTGATACCATTCTAAAGTAGCGACATCACAGCGTTCACCCGCTAAAAACTGGGTTTTTAAACTTGATAAATCGTATTTTTTTATGAAGTCTCCATTTGGATCTTCTTTTTTGATAGCTCTAATTGCAGTTGGCGCTGTAAACATTACATTCACTTTATGCTCTTCAATTACACGCCAAAAGGTACTTGCATCTGGAGTGCGAATAGGTTTTCCTTCAAAAATGATTGTTGTATTTCTATTCAATAAAGGTCCGTAAACAATATAACTATGTCCTACCACCCAACCCACATCGGAAGCTGCCCAAAATACTTCATCTGGTTTAGCACCATAAATATGTTCCATTGAGTATTTAAGTGCAGTAGCGTAACCTCCTGTATCTCTGACAATTCCTTTTGGCTTTCCTGTTGTTCCAGACGTATATAAAATATATAACGGATGTGTCGCTTCTACTGGCACACAAGGCACTTCTTCTGAACCATAAACTAAAGCATCATAATCGACATCGTATTTTTTAAAAGGTATTCTTGCGCCTAATTTTCTGTTTAAAATAATTACTTTTTTTGGCTTATGCGAGGCTAATGCAATGGCATCATCTACTAAAGGTTTGTAGGCAATTAAGCGGTCTATTTCTATTCCAGAAGATGCTGTAATTACAATTTTTGGTTTGCAATCATCTATTCGTATTGCCAATTCGTGTGGTGCGAAACCACCAAAAACTACGGAATGAATTACTCCTATTCGAGCACAAGCTAACATTGCGAAGGCAGCCTGAGGAATCATTGGCATATAAATTACAGCTGTATTTCCTTTTTTTAAGCCTAAAGACAACATTCCACCTGCTAATTTAGCCACTTCAGCTTTTACTTCATTATATGTATACTTCTTAACAGTTTGTGTAACTGGCGAATCATAAATTATAGCTACATTATCTCCAAATCCATCTTCAATGTGTTTGTCTAATGCTAAATAACAAGCGTTTAATTCTCCATCTGCAAACCAAAGAGGATACTCATTTTGATCTTTAGACAAAATAGTAGTTGGTTTTTTAAACCATTGTATTGCATTTGCTTGTTCTGACCAAAATTTCTCTGGAGATTGAATACTATGGTCATATAATTCTTGATACGTCATTGTTTCTGTTAATTTGTTCTGTATTCTTAAAGTAAAAATACTAAATTAATACACACCAATTAAAATAATGTTGCTAAATAAGTATATATTTGAATTACAAAAAAAAGGTGAAAACAAATTTCACCTTAATATATTTTTTAAAAAAATTATTGAAGTAATTCAAGTACTTGTTCCACTACTTTTTTAATAGAAAAGGGCTTGGTTAAATACGCATCGGCACCTAATGCCATTCCTTTTTCAATATCACTTGCTTTGTTTTTAGCAGATAAAAAGATGACTTTAGTATGCGATAAATTGCTGTCTTTTCTAATGTGTTCTAAGGTAGCATAACCATCAACAAGAGGCATCATTACATCTAAAATGATGACATCTGGAAAATTAGATTTTACAATTTCTAATGCCTCTATTCCATCTCGAGCAATAAAAACTTCAAAATCATTTTTCTTAAAAGTATATTCTAATGACATTACAATATTGGGTTCGTCATCTACAATTAATATTTTTTTCATTTTAAATAGTATTATTTTTAGGTAAAGTAAAAACTATACTTGCGCCATTTGCGCTTGGTTCTGCCCATATTTTACCTTTATGATATTCCATAATTTGTTTACAAATCGCTAATCCTAAACCACTTCCAACTGGTTTTTTTATGTTTTGATTGGTAGATTGATAAAATTTATCAAAAATAGCATCAAAATCATTCGGTTGTATTCCTTTTCCGTTGTCTTGCACGAAAGTATGAATAAAATTATTCTTTTCCTTAATTTGAATCGAAATTAAGCCATCGGTTTCTGGACAAAATTTAATGGCATTGGATACTAAATTGGTAATTACTTGCACAATTCTATCTTCGTCATAAAAAGCAGTTACCACTTGTTTGCTTTCAATATGAATTGAAATGTGTTTGTTTTTAATGAGTTGCTGTAATGATTCTATAGATTTTTCAATCGTTTTTACTAAATTGTTCTGTGTAGGATGAATAATTTGTTTTCCAGTTTCAAATTTTTCTAAATCAAGAATTTTATCAATTAATCGGTTCAATCTATCGGATTCAGAAATAATATTTTGTAAAAACTGCTTTTTTAATTCATCTGGGATTTCATCATCATCGTGTAAAATTTCGCTTGCAGCTCTAATAGCGGTAATTGGAGTTCTTAATTCGTGTGTAACAGTATCCAAAAATTCATCTTTCTGTAGGTCTTTGCTAATTAATGAAGCGTTGGC
>NZ_JBIKJI010000105.1:0-7651 GCF_044361065.1 Flavobacterium sp. | reverse complement strand
CAAAAAACATAGAAGTGACTAATCCAAATAGATGTTTTAATTTATTAGTTTTATTATCTAATTTGTTCATAATTATATTGTGTTAAATTATTTCTTTCTTCCTATGAACTGACCACCAGTTGCAACACCCAAACTTATTTCATATAAATTATGACACTAATTTGGTTAAGTTTTACTAGCAGTTTCAAACTTTCAAAATTTCTATTTATTATCGTTAGAAACTTTATTTTCTTTTTTTACGTTATATTGAAACATTAAAGCCATTAAAAATCCAAAAAAAGAAAATTTGAATATAAATTTCCAAAAACTAAATGCAACTCCATCAGAATAATCAAAACCAGCACTTAAACCTCCATAAATTAGTCCAGAAAATAAAAAGGTCAGAATTGTTTTTTTTGTTACAGGTTTCATGTATTATATGTTTATATTTATTGTATTTCCACTTAAGTTTAGAGTCTATTCACTCATTTTTGTTTAAAATGCATTTATGTCAAAATAATTCTCAAACATAATTAATTCATTGAAGATATTTTATGCGTATTTATACGTATTTTTATTATCTTTGGTATTACTGTTTTAATAAATTTTACAATTCTTTTTTTGTAGAATTTTTCAACCATCCCTTTTTTGGAGAAACAACAAGGCTTAAACCATGAAAACTACTATAAATATTAAACTGACCATTTTTTGTTCCAGATTGTGTTAAATTATAAATTTGATATTCACCTGTTGTGTATTGTGACCCAAATTGATTGTTTATAAAATAACTTAAATCAAATAAGGCATACTTTGTTTTATAATTGAAACCTAAAGAAAGTTCTGTTGAAAAATTTAAGTTTTGATGTTGAACTGATTTTGAATAAAAAATATCTTTACTATTACTTCCATCTATGCTATAGACGCTAACACCAGTAGTATGTTCAAAATTTGTACCCGTAATTATATTCATATTAATTGCTGAGCCCAAGCTTAAATTAAGTTTAGGATTAATTTTAATAAAATATTCCATTTTAAGAGGAATTGAAAGTAAAAACTGACTGTACGAATCTATCTCTGTTAAAGTATAATCTACACCCATTCCAATATCTTGGTCTGTAATATTTAAATCAAATTTTGGTATAAATTCTTTTGCAATAATACCTGTTTTAAAATTAAAATTACCAGATTGAGCAAAATTATAATACACACCAAATTGATACGAAAAGTCTTTTGTAAATTCTACACTTGGATAGGCTGAACCATCATAATTATATGCTTCACTTGGCTTTAAAATTGATGGCTGTAAAACAAAACTTAGTTTTGAATATTGCTTATGATAAATATTTTCAGCCTCTTGTGCATAAGAGTATATTGAAAACATAGTTGTAAGCCAAAAAAAAGCAACTGTTTTTAAATTAATTTTAAGGTATTTCATTATAGTTATTATTTATAAATATATTATTCTGTAGATATTTAGTGTTTGTTTGTCCAACTTTTGCTTTTGCCTTTATTTAAATAATTTGAATATCTTTTTCAGATAAATCATATTTCTCGCATTATAAATTTGATTAATTTGTAAGAGTTATTTTAATTGCTAATTCACCAAACTTATTGTCATATTTATCTATTCCTTTATGGTAATCTGATTTTTTATGAAGCTTTCTAGAAACCCATTTTCCAGCTATGTATTGCCAGGAAGTACTTGATTCCGATGGAATAGTACCAATTGAAGGTTCGTATTTTATTCCGTCTTTATAAACTTTTTTCTTTAATTCTGGAAGTCCACCAATTGATTTATCGTTTTCTTCATTAAGAGTATATTCGTAAGTATATTTATTCTCTTCTATAATCATCCATTCAAAAGCAATAAATAAACCAGATTTTGGAATTATTATATTTTTATCTTTTAAATCAAGTGTG
The DNA here is from genome assembly GCF_044361065.1 of Flavobacterium sp. Taxonomy (GTDB): domain Bacteria; phylum Bacteroidota; class Bacteroidia; order Flavobacteriales; family Flavobacteriaceae; genus Flavobacterium. Next base: position 5,752 of record NZ_JBIKJI010000105.1, on the reverse strand, counting down.
GTATTTCTCTTTCCTTTTTTAACTGTAACAATAATTATGTCCTCAGAATAATCCAACCCGGGAGTTCCGTCTTTAGCAACTTCATAAAAACGAACCTTTATCTTAGCATTATTGATACTTGAAAGAGTTAAAAAAGTAATATCATCTACGAAAGGGTGTTTATTTATGTCCTCGGTTGGCGCTATAAATTTAGCTAATATTGTAGGTTTGATGCCTGTTCCGTAATACATAGAAATGTTACTCTTGTTATAATTTCCAATTTCGATTTTGTCTTTTCCAATTCGTTTTTGAATTACAACCTCGTCTATTTGATAAACGATTGGTTTTAAAACAACTTTTCCAGATTCGTTTAGTTTGGCTTTTAATGTTTCAAATCCAATAGCTGAAAAAATTAGGAATTTATTTTCCGAGATAGTAATCGAAAACTCGCCATTTTCTTCAGAAGTAGTTCCAATATTTTCGTCTTCAACCCAAATATTCACATAAGGAATTGGCTTACCGGATTCGTCAACAACAATACCTTTAGTTTGGGCAAAAAGGGAAAGAGAAATAAATAATAAAAAAGAAAACTTAATCATAATTGTAAACTAAATTTGTAAAGCTGAAACTGTTTAAGTTCTCTTTAAATTCTGAAATATTTTTTTAAGCCTGTGCGTTTTAAAATTGCAATCAACTCGTTTATTTTCTAAAACTTTAGCTAAATATCATACCGTGAGATTAGCTTAAGTATAGTGTTTATTTTCTCATTTTTGTTTTATAAAATCTTATATTATAAAATAACAATACAAACTTAACTAGTTTAAAAATACTATTTTATACGTATTAATACGTATTTTAGTAACAAGAAACTATATTATATTTGTATGCCTTTATAAACTAAAATATAGATGCAAGTTAAGGTTTTTGAAAATAGAATTTTACGGTTTTTAAAACTATTAATTACGGTTTTGTTAAATACAAAAAGTAGTTAAATGAATATTAATTAAAAGTATACCTATTATAAAGATAGGTTTAAAATTGTTTGTAATGTTTTTACTTTATTTTGTTGTTATTTATGGCGTTAGCCCATTGCTTTACTTTTTAATTGCTAAAAGAAAAGAGGTTAAAGAATTAAAGCCAATATTACCCTATGTTGCAATGACATTTATGGCTAGTTTTTATGAGTTTTTTGGCACACTTACTTTTAAATGGGATTGCTCCTATTGGTTCGTGATATATGAAATCTTATCTTTTCTTACTATTTTTTATTTTTTCTATCAGATATTAGAAAGGCTATTTACTAAACTATTTCTCGCTTTTTTAGTTGGTTTTGTTACACTTTGGTTCTTTTTGTTTTTGAATTTTAACATTAAAGACTTATTAATTATTAATTCTTACTCCCATACATTTATTACAGTATTTATACTCTTTTTTACAATTATTTGGTTTAGAAAGCTAATGGTAGATGCTTATATAGAAAACCTTTTACAAAACAGTACTTTTTACTTTATATCAGGGTTAATATTGTATCATTGTGGCACAGTATTTTTATTTTTACTTAGTAATTATATTTATAAAGCAGATTCAAACTTGCTTCATTCCTATTGGATGATAAATATTTTATTAAATTTTGTTTTACGAACTCTTTTAATTGTGGGGATATGGAAGGCGAAAAAGAATTAAATTCGATAATTCTTATTGGTACGTTTTTAATGTTATTTTTAGCATTTGGGCTGTTGTTTATGGTGTTGTTTTATCAACGTCATTTGGCAAAAATTAAAAAGAAAGAAGCAGAAGTATTATTAAAAACCGCATTAAAAAGTGAGAAAAAAGAACGTAAACGTATCGCTAAAGATTTGCATGATGCGATTCAGAGTGATTTGAATGCGATTCGTAATTATGTTATTTTATTTTCTAAAAAGAATAGTCATACGGATGCGCCTGAACTTTTAGAAGCCATTCATACTTCTTTGGAACAAACTATTGAAAATACACGCTTAATTTCTTTTCAATTGATGCCTCCTTTATTAGAAACAGCTGGATTTAATTTGGCGTTGCGAGATTATTTTGAACAATTGAGCGCTTCGAGTGGTAAGCGTTTTGAATTGGATATAAACTTATCCGAGACTTTAGTGTCAAATAAGATTTCTTATGAACTGTTTCGCGTGGTTCAGGAATTGACTTCTAATATGCTTAAACATAGTTCCATAACAACTTGTAACGCTCGATTGAATACCTCTTCTAAAGGTGTTTGTTTTGAACTGATCGATGATGGTACTCCTTTTGATTTTAAAGCCGAGTACAAACTAAACAAAGGTACAGGACTTCAAAATATTCAATCACGTTTAAAAAGTATTTCGGCCACCTTAGAGCAAGAAATTATTGCTAAAGGCAATCATTATAAAATTTATTTATTTCCTATATATGATTAAAGTTGCTTTAGTTGACGACCATCAATTATTTAGAAAAAGCTTGTCTTTGCTATTGTCTTCTTGTGAAGGTATTTCTGTTGTGTATGACACGCACGATGGCATGGCTTTTTTAAAATATTTAGAGGAAGCTGAAATTGATGTATTGCTGTTGGATTTAGAAATGCCTATTATTAATGGTTACGATGTTTGCAAACAAGCTAAAAGTTTAGATTCTGACCTTAAAGTGGTAATTTTATCGCAATTGACTTCTAAAGAAGCAGTGCATCAAGTTATGGAAATAGGTGCAAATGGTTATTTTACAAAAAATTCTTCTCCAGATATTTTAGAAGATGCTATTAGAAATGTATTTGATAAAGATTATTATTTTGATATTGCTCTGAGTACTGTTATACGTGAAGCTTTGTTATGGAAAAGAAAACGAAATACCTTTTTCGATACACCTAGCGTTCATTTAACGACTAGAGAAATTGAAATTATACAATTGGCGACCAAGGAAAAATGTAGTAAGGAAATTGCAGATTTACTTAATATTAGTACACGAACAGTAGAAAAGCACCGTAAACATATTATGGAGAAAACAGATTCTAAAAACTTTATTGGGGTTATTTTGTATGCTTTGAAGAAAGATATTATTTCTTTGGATGACCTATAAATTTAGAAAATAATAGAATTCAATACTTTATATACTTAATAAACAATTTCAAAAATAATTATATTTTAATTAATTCATTAAAATTTATAAAAAAAGGAAGCAAAAAATGCTTCCTAATTTAATTTCGAAATATTTACTGATTAATTTACATTATTGAAAATATAAATTGTAATATAAAAATACTTGACGTAATGCCTAGTAATTTATAAATTGTTCTTTTTTCATTAAAAAACACATAAACAGAAAAACTTAACAGGAAAATAAGAATAATTGCAATGGGTTGCGGGTTATACTCAAATAAAGGTCTTATTAAACTTGGAAATCTATCTAAATATTTTATTTTTAATAATTTAAAACTTTTTAGAGCTAAATTTTCATTTTGATACCAGAATAAATACCAATCTATAATATCTAATAGACTCATAAAATAAAAAGCTCCTGCAAAAAATATTTTTATTTTCATTGTTTTTTCTTTTCTTTCCTTTTTCGCGTTGTGATAAAGCACTACAGGCAACGGATTTACTTGCTGCACTTGATCTTTTATCTTTGAGTAGTGGTTGCGCAACAGCTACGGCTGTTAAAGGAAGCTGTAGTTATCTAAATGAAACTAAAAGCCCGATAAAGAATCCTCTTGCTGATGATTCGGGACTTTCATTATAACTACGTCCTTTGATTTCCCAACTTTCTTTTCCCAGTCCAACTCTGTAACCTAAATTAAAACCTAAAAGAACATCTTCTTCTTTATCAATAGCCCAATCGTAACCTGCTCCAAGAGATATGTATTGATTATTTCTAGACCTTATTTTTACAGAACCGCCATATTCATCTAATGCTCCCGAAAAACTTCCCGAATCCGAATTATTATGTATGTCCACATTATACATCATTCCTCCATGCCCTAGTCGAGCATAAATATTATGTCTGTCTTTTTGGAAGAAACGATACCCTAAAGACATTTCTCCAAAAGTTACCAACTGCTCCAATGAATGACCGTTAGCATTGTTTTTACTTGTATTTACACCAACAAGAACTTCCCAAAAAAAGTTTTTTTTGGATAAAATATCGTATGTATTATCTGTTATTTTAAAGCCATAAGTTGACTGCAACCCATCTTTAGCTTGTGGTAAACCTTTACTTTTCAACATTTCGTTTAACCCCCCAAAATCATACTCAACAAATGCAGTAACAGCCGAAAGCTCTAGTCTGAATTTTTTAGAATCTACTTCGTCTGTTTGGGCATTACATACAAACCCAAAATATGATATTAAAATTGTTATTATCTTTTTCATTATATTTATATTAGTTAAAAATTGTTGTGAGATACTATTTTTCTGTGAGAAGTCATTGCATTCTGCAATGGCTTTCTCTTTTAGTAATAATTTTTACATATTTTATTTATTAGATTAAAATAATTTTTTAAAATTATAAAAAACTAAGTTTACAGATATACGTGTTTATACGTATTTTTAAACTATAACAATTGTTTAATAAATTTAAAATTAAAAATTGTATTTGCGTAACTAAAATATTATTTATTAATCTGTATAGTTATTTTAGGACGGGTCATAAAAAGAGATAGTGTATAGATACTCCATAGATAGTGTATGGATAGTGTATGTAAAAGGTATAAAAATAATAAAATATCTAATTGGGTACTTTTTAAATCTCGCATTGCAATTTTTTTCAATTACATCAAACTTGATTTTTTAAAAAGATTTCAATCGTAGTAATAACTTCCTGTTAAAACGTATCGGTCTTTCCAAAAAACACATTAACTTTGCTACACTATGTTATACATCTTAAAAACTTTAAAAATGAAAAAATTTCAATTACTAGCTGTTTTACTTTTGTTTGTTGTTTCCGTTTCGGCGCAGTTTGCTCAAAAGCCATTGCCTTATGCTTACACGGATTTAGAACCTTTTATAGATGCACAAACTATGGAAATTCATTATAGCAAGCACCACGCCGCGTATGTGAAAAACTTAAATGCTCAGTTTGTTGTTATGGAAGCTACTAGAATGACACTAACTGAGATTTTCTCAAGTGTCTCAAAGTTGAGTCCAGCCATCAGAAACAATGCAGGTGGACATTATAATCACGAATTGTTTTGGTCTATACTAACACCAACCAAAAACACCAAACCCTCTGCAGATTTAGAAAAAGCAATTATGGATACGTTTGGAAGTATGGATGTGTTAAAAGAAAAAATTAATGCAGCTGCCACTACCCGATTTGGTTCAGGATGGGCTTGGCTTTCTGTTGATAAAAACAATAAATTGGTGGTGTCTTCTACTCCAAATCAAGACAATCCGTTAATGGATGTTGCAGAAACCAAAGGGACACCTATTTTAGGAATTGATGTTTGGGAACACGCGTATTATTTAAAATACCAAAACAAACGCGCCGATTATCTAACATCTATTTGGAACGTTATCAACTGGAACGAAGTAAGTGCCAATTACAACTTAGCTATTAAAAGCAATTAATTTACAGGTATGAAAAAAGTATTTTTAGTTCTATTTTTATTCGGAACGCTTTTGGTAGCTGCACAAGAAAGCACACCTACCTTAGAAAACATTGCTTCTTTTGAAGGAAAAACAATAACAATTTGCGAAAAAGTAACAGGTATTCACGAAACAAAAGGCGGAAATGCACTGTTGAATTTTGGGAAACCCTTTCCAGACAATGC
>NZ_JBIKJI010000104.1:0-7732 GCF_044361065.1 Flavobacterium sp. | reverse complement strand
TTAGAAAATAAAAATGTTGATGTAGAAGGTTGGGGAGATGTAAATGAAGCCCGTGCCATCATTAAAGAATGCACCGAACGATTTGAAGCAATTGAAAACAAACCAGAAGGTTTATTCAGCATAAAATAAAAAAAATTAAACAATTTTTATTAAAAAAGGCAATTATCATTAGAATAATTGCCTTTTTTGTGTATTTTTGCTCGATTAAATTAAAATTAACTATTTACAAAAAACTATGAATAATTTTATGATTTATTTGCCAATTGTAATGGCAATTGTTGGATTGCTTTTTATGGCAATGAAACGTGCTTGGGTATTAAAACAAGATGCCGGAGACGGTAAAATGAAAGAAATTTCAGATTACATTTATGAAGGAGCATTGGCTTTCCTAAAAGCGGAATACAGATTATTAACTGTATTTGTAATTCTTGCAAGTATTGTTTTGGCTGGAATCACTTTCATTCCTGGAGTTAAAACACATTTATTTATTGTTGTAGCGTTTATTTTTGGAGCCTTTTTCTCAGCATTAGCAGGAAATATGGGTATGAAAATTGCTACAAAAACAAATGTAAGAACAACACAAGCGGCTCGTACAAGTTTACCACAAGCACTAAAAGTTTCATTTAGTGGAGGAACAGTAATGGGATTAGGAGTAGCTGGATTAGCTGTATTAGGTTTAACAGGTTTTTTCATATTATTATTTAGATATTTTATGCCAGGCGGTGTTTGGACAAATACGGAAGATATGACCGTAGTTTTAGAAACATTAGCAGGTTTCTCTTTAGGAGCTGAATCTATTGCATTATTTGCACGTGTGGGTGGTGGTATTTATACCAAAGCTGCTGACGTAGGTGCTGATTTAGTTGGTAAAGTAGAAGCAGGTATTCCAGAAGATGACCCAAGAAACCCAGCGACTATTGCTGATAACGTTGGTGATAATGTAGGAGACGTAGCTGGTATGGGTGCCGATTTATTCGGATCTTATGTAGCAACAGTATTAGCTGCTATGGTTTTAGGAAATTATGTAATTAAAGATATGGGTGGTAAAATCGAAGACGCTTTTGGCGGAATCGGACCAATTTTATTACCAATGGCAATTGCTGGTTTTGGAATTTTATTTTCTATCATTGGAACGATGTTGGTTAAAATTTCAAGCGATGATGCTAAAGAAGCACAAGTACAAAAAGCATTAAATATTGGAAACTGGGTTTCTATTCTTTTAACTTTAGTAGCGTGTTACTTTTTAGTAGAATATATGTTACCTGCAACAATGAAAATGGAATTTTACGGAGAAGGATTAAAAGATATCTCTTCTATGCGTGTTTTCTATGCTACAATTGTAGGATTAATAGTTGGTGGAGCCATTTCATCAGTTACTGAATATTATACAGGTTTAGGTACAAAACCAGTTTTAGCAATTGTACAAAAATCATCAACTGGAGCTGGAACTAACGTAATTGCAGGTTTAGCAACAGGTATGATTTCAACATTCCCAACCGTATTATTATTTGCTGCGGCAATTTGGGCTTCATATGCTTTTGCAGGATTCTATGGAGTTGCTTTAGCTGCTTCTGCAATGATGGCTACAACAGCTATGCAATTAGCAATTGATGCATTTGGACCTATTTCGGACAATGCAGGTGGTATTGCTGAAATGAGCGAATTACCAAAAGAGGTTCGTACTCGTACAGATATTTTAGATTCAGTTGGTAACACAACAGCTGCAACAGGAAAAGGATTCGCAATCGCTTCTGCCGCGTTAACATCTTTAGCTTTATTTGCTGCTTATGTAACGTTTACAGGTATTGACGGTATTAATATTTTTAAAGCACCAGTATTAGCGATGTTATTTATTGGAGGAATGATTCCTGTAGTATTCTCTGCATTAGCAATGAATTCTGTAGGTAAGGCTGCAATGGATATGGTATACGAAGTACGTCGTCAGTTCAAAGAAATTCCAGGAATTATGGAAGGAACTGGCAAACCAGAATATGGTAAATGTGTGGAAATTTCAACTAAAGCGGCTTTACGCGAAATGATGTTACCAGGTATTTTAACAATAGGTTTCCCAATTGCAATTGTACTTTTAGGAAAATTAGTATACCCAGATGATAATCAATTAATCGCTGAAATGTTAGGTGGTTATATGGCTGGAGTTACCGTTTCAGGTGTACTTTGGGCGGTATTCCAAAATAACGCAGGTGGTGCTTGGGATAATGCTAAAAAATCTTTTGAAGCTGGAGTTGAAATCAATGGTGAAATGACATTCAAAGGTTCGGATGCGCACAAAGCAGCTGTAACTGGAGATACTGTTGGAGATCCATTTAAAGACACTTCTGGCCCTTCAATGAACATCTTAATTAAATTAACGTGTTTAATTGGATTGGTAATCGCACCTATTTTAGGTGGTCATTCTGAAGGAACAAAAAAAGAAATGAAATACACAATTATCAAAATGAATGGTGATAGTATTTCAGAAATGGGTAAATGCGATATGACAAAATGCGCAACTATGACTAAAGATGAATGTGCAAAAATGTGTGATTCTTTAGGTTGTTCTGCAGAAGAGAAAGAAATGTGTATGTCTCATTATGACGCTAATGGTAAATTCATTGGAAAAGAAGGAGAAAAATCTTGCTGTTCTAAAGTCGCTGATAAAAACGTTAAAGTAGAAATTACAAATAATAACGGAAAAGCAAAAGCAACAGTTACAACTTCTATTAACAAGAGTGTAAATGTTCAAACTTTTGAAGGTTCATTAGAAGATGTTAAGGCTAAAGTTGAAGCTTTGAAATAAAAGATTCTTTATAAAATAGAAAACCGCACAGCAATGTGCGGTTTTTTTTATACAATTATTTTGTATATTTATCCTGTACATAAATAATTACTTATGAAAACAACCTTTACATTTCTATTATTTTTATTAATCTCGTTGAGTTTTTCTCAAAACAATATTGCAGTTATACCAAAACCACAAAATACTTTAGTAGGAAAAGGTAGTTTTTATATTAACGAAAAAACGTATATTCAAGCCGATGAAAATTCATTTGAAGCTAATTATTTAAAAGAAGCAATACAAATTCAAACAGGATTACATCTGAAAATAACTTCAAAAAATAATTATAAAAACATCCATTTGGTTTTACTAGAGCCTAAAATTGCAAATTTCAACAAAGAGCAATATGAAATAGTAGTATCTGATTCAGAAATAATTATTTCAGCATATACTAATCAAGGACTTTTTTATGGTATTCAAACGTTATTGCAAATGGTTCCGTTTGAGAAAAAAAACGAAATTGCGATCCCTTGGATAAAAATATCAGATGCCCCAAAATACGCTTGGCGTGGAATGCATTTTGATGTTTGCAGACACTACTTCCCTATTACATTTATCAAAAAATACATTGATTATTTAGCGCATTATAAAATGAATACTTTTCATTGGCACTTAACCGAAGATCAAGGTTGGCGTATTGAAATCAAAAAATATCCAAAATTAACAGAGGTTGGAGCGTGGCGAAATGGTTCGATGATAGGGCGTTATGACGACCAAAAAATTGATGATATAAAATATGGTGGTTTTTACACCCAAGAAGAAATTAAAGAAGTAGTAGCTTACGCTTCAAAACGACACATTACAATTGTTCCAGAAATCGAAATGCCCGGACATTCACTTGCTGCATTGGCTGCTTATCCAGAATTATCTTGTACGGGCGGTCCATTTGAAGTAGGTAAAAAATGGGGCGTTTTCGATGATGTATATTGCCCTAAAGAAGAAACGTTTACGTTTTTAGAAAATGTGCTGTCCGAAGTACTGGCTTTATTTCCTTCTGAATACATTCATATTGGTGGTGATGAATGTCCAAAAACACGATGGAAAAGTTGTGCACATTGCCAAAAAATTATAAAAGAAAAAGGATTAAAAGACGAACACGAATTACAAAGTTATTTTATCCAACGCATTGAAAAATTTGTAAATAGTAAAGGTCGAAAAATTATTGGCTGGGATGAAATTCTGGAAGGCGGTTTAGCTCCAAACGCTGCCGTTATGAGTTGGCGCGGAACTGAAGGCGGAATTGCAGCAGCCAAGCAAAAACATTATGTAGTAATGACACCTGGTTCGCATTGTTATTTTGATCATTATCAAGGAAAACCAGAAAACGAACCGTTAGCCATTGGCGGATTTACTTCTTTAGAAAAAGTCTATAATTTTAATCCAATGCCGAAAGAACTTATTTTAGAAGAACAAAAATATATTTTAGGCGCGCAAGCCAATGTTTGGACGGAATATATTCTTACTCCAGAACAAGTTGAATATATGATTATGCCAAGAATGTCTGCGCTTGCCGAAGTTTTATGGGGAACCGCAAATCCAGAAAATTTTATTGATTTTAAAACCCGTTTGCAAGCACAAGAAATTTGGCTTAGAAACAACAATATCAATTATAGAAAAACCTCATTTACAGAATAAATAGGATGACAAATAGAAGAAATTTTTTAAAGAAAACCGCTCTAGCCACTGCAGGTTTGGCGCTTACAAGTTTCAAAAATACGACTGAAACTGTTGAAAATAAAGTGGCGTTAAATACGGTTCAAAAACCAATAGTGCTTTCCACTTGGCGATTCGGAATTGAAGCCAATGCCGCCGCTTGGGAAATTTTAAGCAAAAATGGCAGGGCTTTAGATGCCGTAGAAGCTGGCGTGAAAATTCCAGAAGGCGATCCAAACGAACGCAGCGTAGGCTATGGTGGTCGCCCTGATAGAGACGGTAAGGTAACCCTTGATGCTTGTATTATGGACGAATTTTCAAATATTGGTTCAGTAGCCTGTTTGGAACACATCAAACATCCTATTTCTGTCGCCAGAGCAGTGATGGAAAAAACACCACACGTGATGTTGGTCGGAAAAGGAGCGTTACAATTTGCGCTTTCACAAGGATTTAAAAAAGAAAATTTATTAGTTGAAGACTCCGAAAAAGAATGGAAAGATTGGTTAAAAACCAGTCAATACAAACCCATTGCGAATATCGAAAACCACGACACCATCGGAATGATTGCTTTGGATGCAAATGGAAATTTATCAGGTGCGTGTACAACCAGCGGTATGGCGTTTAAAATGCACGGACGTGTGGGTGATTCCCCAATTATTGGTGCGGGATTATATGTAGATAATGAAATTGGTGCTGCAACTGCAACAGGGCACGGCGAGGAAGTCATTCGGATTACAGGATGCCATTTGGTGGTAGAATTAATGCGACAAGGTTTGTCTCCTCAAAAAGCTTGTGAAGAAGCGGTAATGCGAATTGTAAAACTAACTAAAAATCGAGGTAAAGAATTAAAAGACATTCAAGTTGGATTCATTGCTTTGAATAAAAAAGGAGAATATGGTTCCTATTGTATACAAGGTGGTTTCAATTATGCTGTTTATGACGCAACTGGAAATAGATTAATAGATGCTAATTACTTTTTGAAATAATTTTTCGCCACAGATTAATGAATTTTAAGGATTATTTAATCCGTGAGAATTTGTGTAATCCGTGGCAAATATTCATAATTTATGTTCCAAAATAAAAAAATAGAAATCGCTTGTTTTAATCTCGAATCTGCAACACTAGCTCAAAAAGCAGCTGCGGATAGAGTCGAATTATGTGCTAATGTTTCAGTTGGAGGAACTACGCCGTCAATCGAAATCATTCAACAAGCTCGAGAGCATTTGACAATCGATATCTATGTGATGATTCGTCCAAGAGGAGGGAATTTTGTTTACTCAGAAGCAGAATTTCAACAAATGAAATCGGACATCGAAAACATCAAACAACTTGGCGTTAACGGATTTGTTTTTGGAATTTTAAATGAAGATAAAACAATTAATATCGAACAAAATAAAGCTTTAGTTGAATTGGCAAAACCATTTCCTTGTTCTTATCATCGTGCCTTTGATGCTGTTTCTAATTATGAACAAGCTTTGGAAGATGTTATTGCTTGCGGATTTTCAACCTTACTAACTTCAGGCACATTTTCTAATGTTACGGAAGGAAAAGAAGTCTTGAAAAAATTAGTTGAACAAGCAAAAAATAGAATCGAAATTATGCCAGGTGGCGGATTGCGTTCAACCAATATTTCAGAATTGAATAAAATCGCCAATGCAAATTGGTATCATTCATCCGCTATAACCGATGAAGCTGAAATTGCAAATCCAGAGGAAATTACCCAACTAAAGGAAAAGTTGCAATCGTAAATGATTTGATATGTTTAAAAAAACAACACTGTTTCTAATTTTCATTTGCTATTCCGTTTTTGGACAAACAACCTATCGCAATTTGTCATCTGAAAAATGGACATTCAACAAGCAAAACGAAACAAAAAAACACAAGGCAACTGTTCCCGGAACCGTTCACACCGATTTATATGAAAACAAATTAATTCCTGATCCATTTTACGGAGCCAATGAAAAACAATTGCAATGGATTGAAAATGAAAATTGGGAATACGAATCTACATTTTTCTTATCTGAAAAAGAAATTTCAAATGAAAATATCGAATTAGAATTTGATGGATTAGACACCTATGCTACTATTTATATAAATGGGAAAATGGTTTTAGAAGCGGATAATATGTTTCGAAAATGGATAATTTCAGCGAAAAACCATCTTAAAAAAGGAAAAAATCATCTAAAAATTGTATTTCTATCAGCCGTTCAAAAAGGAAAAGTAGAAGCTTCAAAACTACCTTATACGTTACCTGAAAAAGAACGTGTTTTTGTAAGAAAAGCACAATATCAGTTTGGTTGGGATTGGGGTCCTCGATTTGTAACCGCAGGTATTTGGAAAAAAGTGCAATTGAAGTTTTGGAATTCGGCTACAATCGAAAATATAAAATTCAGTCAACTCGAATTGAATGATAAAAAAGCGATTTTGGAATTTACAACTGAAATTCGTGTTTCTGAAGTGAATACAATTCAATTGAAAATTAATGAAAAAGCAGAAACATTTCATCTTAAAAAAGGAACGAATAAAGTAAAAATGCCCTATGAAATTTCGAATCCAAAATTGTGGTGGAGCAACGGATTAGGATTTCCACATCAATATGAATTTCATTTTTCATTGAAACAAAATCGTGAAATTTTAGATAAAAAAGAACTAAAAATAGGTCTTCGAACCATTGAATTAATTCAAGATAAAGATGAATTTGGAACAAGCTTTTATTTCAAATTAAACGGCAAACCAGTTTTTATGAAAGGGGCAAATTATATTCCGCCAGATAGTTTTATTCCAAAACAAACGCTATCAAGTTATCACGAGACAATTCAAAACGCCAGAAAAGCAAATATGAATATGCTTCGCGTTTGGGGTGGTGGCGTATATGCCGATGACGAATTTTGCAATGCTTGTGATGCTAATGGAATTTTAGTTTGGCAAGATTTTATGTTTGCTTGCGCGATGTATCCCGGAGATGAAAAATTTGTAGAAAATGTTAAACAAGAAGTAATTGATAACGTAAACCGTTTGCAAAATCACCCAAGTATTGCACTTTGGTGTGGCAATAATGAAAACGACGAAGGTTGGCACAATTGGGGTTGGCAAAAACAATTTAATTATTCAAAAGCAGATTCGACTCAAATTTGGAACGATTATAAAAAAGTATTTCAAGAACTCATTCCTCAAACATTAGATAGTCTTTTATCCAAAGAAAGAAATCTATATTGGCCTTCTTCTCCTTCCATTGGTTGGGGA
>NZ_JBIKJI010000103.1:0-7782 GCF_044361065.1 Flavobacterium sp. | reverse complement strand
AAAAGACGGAGAAGTTGTACAAGGTAGCCCAGCATTTAATTATGGCGATTTTGCAAAGTCATTCGTACACTTTAGAAATTTACCTAAAATAGTTAATGAAATAGAAGAATTAAAAAAGAATAATATATAAAATCATGTTAAAACAAACAACTCTAAAAAGCGAAATTTCTTTAAAAGGTGTCGGACTTCATACGGGTCAGGAAGTGACAATGACTTTTAAACCTGCACCCATAAACAATGGTTTTACATTTGTACGTGTCGATTTAGAAGGAAGCCCAATTATTGAAGCAGATGCCAATTATGTAGTAAATACACAACGTGGTACTAATTTAGAAAAATTAGGTGTCATGATTCAAACACCTGAGCACGTTTTGGCAGCTTTAGTAGGTTGCGATTTAGACAATGTGATAATTGAATTAAATTCTTCTGAATTGCCTATTATGGATGGTTCTTCAAAATATTTTGTAGAAGCATTAGAAAAAGTAGGTTGTGTTGAACAAGAAGCTGAAAGAAAAATATATGTTGTAAAAGATGTAATTTCATATTTAGATGAAGCAACAGGAAGCGAAATTACAATAATACCAAGCGATAGCTATTGCGTAACTGCAATGGTTGATTTTGGCACAAAAGTATTAGGAACACAAAATGCAAACATGAAAAACATTTCTGATTTTAAATCGGAAATAGCAGAATGTAGAACATTTAGTTTCTTACATGAATTAGAAGCGTTATTAAATAACGGATTAATTAAAGGTGGCGATTTAAATAATGCTATAGTTTACGTAGATAAAGAAATTTCTGACGAAACTATGGGAAATTTGAAAAAAGCCTTCAATAAAGAACATATTTCTGTAAAGGAAAACGGAATTTTAGATAACTTAACGTTACATCATCCAAACGAAGCAGCACGTCATAAACTATTAGATATAGTGGGTGATTTGTCTCTTATTGGAAGAAGAATTCAAGGAAAGGTAATTGCAAACAAACCAGGGCATTTTGTAAACACTCAATTTGCTAAAAAAGTTTCAAAAATTATCAAATTGGAAGAAAAAAATCAAATTCCAGTTTATGATTTACATAAGGATCCAGTACTTGATATTCACGGAATTATGGATTTGTTACCACACAGACCACCATTCTTATTAGTAGATAAAATTTTAGAGTTATCTGAAACTCATGTAGTGGGCTTGAAAAACGTAACCATGAACGAGCCTTTCTTTGTAGGGCATTTTCCTGGTGCGCCTGTAATGCCTGGTGTATTACAAGTTGAAGCTATGGCACAAACGGGAGAAAATTATCTTACCTTCTTTATGAAAATAGATAATGTAAAATTCAAGCAAAAAGTGTTACCAGGTGATACCATCGTTTTTAAATGCGAATTAATAACACCTATTAGAAGAGGAATTTGCCACATGCAAGCCTATGCATATGCCAACGGAAAATTAGTTTCGGAAGCCGAATTAATGGCACAAATTGTAAAAGTAAAAAACGATTAAATAAAGAATCCTTTGTTTAGATGTGTTACAAATACCTTTAAACAGTCGGACATAAAATAAAATAAAATAAAATAAATATATGAATCAACCATTAGCATACGTTCATCCAGGAGCAAAAATTGCAAGAAATGTAGTTATCGATCCGTTTACTACCATTCATAATAATGTGGAAATTGGAGAAGGAACTTGGATAGGCTCTAACGTAACCATTATGGAAGGCGCAAGAATTGGTAAAAATTGTAATATTTTTCCAGGAGCAGTCATTTCTGCCGTACCACAAGATTTAAAGTTTGGTGGTGAAGATTCTTTAGCAATAATAGGTGATAACTCTACAATTAGAGAATGTGTTACTATTAATAGAGGTACCGTGGCGGCTGGAAAAACAGTAATTGGTAAAAATTGCCTTATTATGGCAACCGCACACATTGCACACGATTGCATGATTGGCGACAATGCTATTATTGTAAATGGTGTAGCGTTAGCTGGGCATGTTACAGTTGGTCAATACGCAGTAATTGGAGGTTTAGCGGCAGTGCATCAATTTATTTCTATTGGTGACCATGCGATGGTTTCTGGTGGAAGTTTAGTAAGAAAAGATGTGCCACCTTTTTCAAAAGCAGCAAAAGAACCTTTATCATATGTGGGTATTAATTCTGTAGGATTAAGAAGAAGAGGGTTTACCACAGAAAAAATAAGAGAGATTCAAGATATATACCGAATTTTATACCAAAAAAACTACAATACGTCTCAAGCAATGAGTATTATTGAAGCCGAAATGGAAGCGACTCCAGAAAGAGATGAGATTTTAGATTTCATTAGAAATTCTTCTCGCGGAATCATGAAAGGCTATACAGGAAGCGTTTAAAAAAAAACTAAACCACTAGAACTTTAAAAACATAGATTTAGTTGGCAAACAAAAAGTTTGAACAGTTGTGTGAATTATTTTTTTTTACACAAATTACACAAATTAGCACGAATTAATCTGTGGAAATTCGTGAAATTCGTGGCAAAATTTTTAGAACATAAATGTAAAATTTAATAAAAGTGAATAGTTTTAACTATTTTTGAGATTAATAAAAATATTATATAAAAACAAAATAAAATGGCAAGTACATCAGATATTAGAAATGGGTTATGTATTAAATTTAACCACGATATTTATAAAATCATCGAATTCTTACACGTAAAACCGGGTAAAGGTCCTGCGTTTGTAAGAACAAAATTAAAATCATTAACCAACGGAAAAGTATTAGACAATACGTTTTCTGCAGGACATAAAATAGATGTAGTTCGTGTAGAAACGCAAACGTACCAATTTTTATATCCAGAAGGAAATGATTTTCACTTTATGAATATCGAATCTTTTGAGCAAATAACACTAAATAGAAATATTTTAGATGCACCAGATTTATTAAAAGAAGGCGAAAATGTAATGATTCAAATCAATACAGAAACTGATTTACCACTTTCTGTTGATATGGCAGCTTCTGTAATTTTAGAAGTTACTTATACCGAACCAGGATTAAAAGGAAATACAGCTACAAACGCTACTAAACCTGCAACTGTAGAAACAGGAGCGTCAATTAATGTGCCTTTGTTTATTAATGAGGGTGATAAAATTAAAATTGATACAGCTTCAGGAAAATACATGGAGCGCGTATAATTTAGTAATATGCAAAAAGTGAGAAGTAGAAACTTTTCACTTTTTTTATTTTCGATTTTTACAATACAAATGAAATTTAACAAAACATATACTTTAAAACAAATTGCCGAAATCATCAATTCTAACTATGTTGGAGCGGATGATTTTCCAGTTCATGGTATGAATGAAATTCATGTGGTAACACCTGGCGATATTGTTTTTGTAGACCATCCAAAATATTACGATAAAGCGTTGCAATCTGCAGCTACAATTGTACTTATCAATAAAGAAGTAGTATGCCCAGAAGGAAAAGCATTATTAATTTCGGATGATCCTTTTAGAGACTTTAATATTTTAACCAACTATTTTCGACCTTTTCAGTTTTCAAATGTTTCTATTTCAGAAACAGCTACTATTGGAGAAGGAACTGTAATTCAACCCAATTGTTTTATAGGACATCAAGTTCAAATTGGTAAAAATTGTTTGATTCATTCGAATGTTTCCATTTACGATAATACTGTAATTGGTGACAACGTAATTATACATGCAGGAACTATTTTAGGTGCCGATGCTTTTTATTATAAAAAACGTGCAGAAGGTTTTGATCAATTGCTTTCTGGTGGACGAGTAGTCATAGAAAACAATGTAGGAATTGGTGCGCTTTGTACTATTGATAAAGGCGTAACAGGCGATACTACTATTGGTGAAGGTACTAAAATTGACAATCAGGTTCATGTAGGACACGACACCATTATTGGAAAAAAATGTTTAATTGCTTCCCAAACCGGAATTGCAGGTTGTGTAATAATTGAAGATGAGGTAACACTTTGGGGTCAAGTAGGAACCACCAGCGGTATAACTATTGGTGCGAAAGCAGTAATTATGGGGCAAACCGGAGTAACAAAATCTGTTGAAGGTGGAAAATCTTATTTTGGAACACCAATTGAGGAATCTCGCGAAAAATTAAAGCAATTGGCTAACATTAAACGTATTCCTGAGATTTTAGAAACTTTGAAAAACACTTCAAAATAAAAATAGTGCTTTCTATCTATTTGTTTGAAAAACCAAATGGATACCAAATTAGCAAAATAGTAGAAAAAAAAGTATAAAAAAATTAATTTATTACTGGCAAAAAACTTATTTTTGCTCAACTTTTAAAAAACAAATAACCTCATGAGTGTTTTAGTAAATAAAAATTCAAAAATTATAGTTCAAGGATTTACAGGAAGTGAAGGAACGTTTCACGCTTCTCAAATGATTGAATATGGTACAAATGTAGTAGGTGGTGTGACTCCAGGTAAAGGTGGTACATTGCATTTAGATAGACCTGTTTTTAATACGGTTAAAGACGCTGTTAAAACAGCTGGAGCAGATACTTCAATCATTTTTGTACCGCCAGCTTTTGCTGCAGATGCGATTATGGAAGCTGCTGATGCAGGAATTAAAGTAATTATTTGTATCACGGAAGGAATTCCAGTTGCAGATATGATTAAAGCATATGATTTTATTCAAGGTAAAGACTGTCGTTTAGTAGGTCCTAACTGTCCGGGAGTAATTACTCCAGGTGAAGCTAAAGTTGGTATTATGCCAGGTTTCGTATTCAAAAAAGGAACAGTTGGTATTGTTTCTAAATCAGGAACATTAACTTACGAAGCAGCTGACCAAGTTGTAAAACAAGGTTTAGGAATTACTACAGCAATTGGTATTGGTGGAGATCCAATTATTGGAACTACAACTAAACAAGCTGTAGAATTATTAATGAACGACCCTGAAACAGAATGTATCATTATGATAGGTGAAATCGGTGGTCAATTAGAAGCTGATGCTGCTAAATGGGTAAAAGCAGATGGTAATCGTAAACCAGTTGTTGGTTTTATCGCTGGTGAAACCGCTCCAAAAGGAAGAACAATGGGACACGCAGGTGCAATTGTAGGTGGTGCAGATGATACGGCTGAAGCTAAAAAACGCATTATGAGAGAATGTGGTATCCACGTAGTAGATTCTCCAGCAGAAATTGGAAAAAAAGTAAAAGAAATTATGGGATAATTTCCTGTATTTAAAATACATAATAATAAAAGCTCCTTTTATGGAGCTTTTATTACTTATACTAATCAAGTTCACTTAGTAATACGACTGAGTGACAAATAAAATAAAAATGGAAAAAGAATTAAAGAAATACAAATCAACAAATAGTTTTTTATTTACAACGGATTTGAACTTAGAAGAGGTTTGTAATGCGCCTGATGGTGCAAGCGGTGTTTTCTTGGTTTATGACGCCAGTAACGAAGAAAGACAATTAATTATGGTAGGTTCTACAGGCACCGTTCAGAATGATGGTACGTTGAAAGTGAAAAGTGGCGGTTTATACGATAAAATTGTAAACGGACATCAATTTGCTAAAACTGGGAGAAAATATTCTTGGCCTGCACAAATGAAAAAAGAAGAAATTACAGCTTTAGAAGTAGTATGGTATGAAACTTTTACAGGAAAAACAAAAAGCATTCCAACATTTGTTGAAGCGACTGTTTTACAAAGTTTTTTAAAAGACAACGGTACACTTCCAAAATGGAATGTAGCTTTCTAAAAAATAAATAGATAAAAAAAATCCCGCTCTGAATATTTTAGAGCGGGATTTTTTGTTTTAATTAAAAGGGTTAGACCATTTGGTATTCGTATATACATCGGTACCAGACAAGGTTCTTAAAAAGGCTATAACTGCATTTACTTCTGTTGCGGTTAAATTTAATTGTTGTCCATTTCCACCAGGTCTTAATCTTGGATCTAAGTTGGTATTTCCTGGTGCAATATTTATCGTACCATAATGACCAATAGCTTGTTGAAGTGAAGTAATTACTCCTGTATGCATCATTTGTCCGTTTGTAGTTCCATCTACTTTTACTAAATCTCTTAAAGAAGGCGCTCTGGTATTCGTAATGTCAATACCTGTTCCAGTTAAACTACCTATTATCCCATTGTTTCTTGAGTTAGGATCGATATCAAATTCAGGCGCTCTATGACAACCTGCACAACCCATTCCGCCAGCTGTTCTAACTCCAGAAGCATTAAAAGTTGGAGGTGTTAAAAACAAGTTTTTTCCTTGATTTTCTTGTGCTGTGAAATTAGTAAAAGGTGCTCCGTCGTTTGGTGCAGTTGCTCTTCCAATATCGTATTTAGAATCGAATGATTGAATACTTCTAATAAATTGTGCTAAAGCAAATTGAATTTTAGTTTCTGTAATTTCTTCTGATCCATATACAAATTTAAATAACTCTTTGTAATAATTTATAGCACTTAATTTTGTTACTAAAGCGTTAAAATTTAAATCGCCATTAGTGCCACTAAATCCCATTTCTCCGTGGTCTTTAATCGGCATAGTAGTTTGAACTTCTAAAGATGCGGCACGCTCGTCCCAAAAGAATTTAGATTCTGTGGCAAAACGCGTATTGATTAATCGCATAGAATGGCGTCCAGTAGTTCCGTTAACTCCTGTACTCGTAACGGAATCATCTCCAAAAGCAACTGATTGTTTGTGACAACTTGAACAAGAAATAGTATTATTCGAGGATAATTTCTTATCGTAAAACAAAACTCTTCCTAAAGTAGCGCCTTTATTTGAAATAGGATTTAACGCACTATTATTTTTAGTAATATAGGCTGGAACGGTTTGGTTTGCATAATTGGCTAAATTATTTAAATCAACTGAATTTCCAAATTCTGCTTGTACAGCAGGGTAGGATTCTGTAATAGCAGTGTAGCTATCTTCATTAGAATCATTACAGGAAACTACTGAAAAAGCAATTGCTAAAAATGGTAAGATTTTGAAGGCTTTCATAGGCTTTTTGTTTTGGTTAATTCTGTTTAGACCAAAAATAAACAAAAAGGTTTAATGTAAAAGAAATTTTTATTGCTTTAAATTATTATTATATTTGACTTTTATAAGAACGTATATCATTTAAATAGAAAAGTATGAAATTATTAGAAGGAAAAGTAGCCATTATTACTGGTGCAAGTAGAGGAATTGGAAGCGGAATTGCTAAAGTTTTTGCACAAAACGGAGCAAATGTTGCCTTTACATATAGTTCTTCTGCAGAATCGGCGTTAGCATTAGAAAACGAATTAAATGCTTTAGGAATTCAATCTAAAGGATATAAATCAAATGCGGCAGATTTTAACGAAGCGCAAAAATTAGTAGATGACGTAATGGCTGATTTTGGAAATATCGACATTTTAATAAATAACGCTGGGATTACTAAAGATAATTTATTAATGCGTATGTCTGAAGAAGATTTTGATGCGGTAATGAATATCAATTTAAAATCGGTATTTAATATGACTAAAGCGGTACAAAAAGTTATGCTTAAAAATCGTGCTGGTTCTATCGTAAATATGAGTAGTGTAGTAGGAGTAAAAGGAAATGCAGGTCAAGCAAATTACGCCGCATCTAAAGCAGGTATGATTGGTTTTACAAAGTCTATCGCATTAGAATTGGGTTCACGTAATATTCGTTGTAATGCTATCGCTCCAGGTTTCATTGAAACTGAAATGACAGCTAAACTTAATGAAGATGTTGTAAAAGGTTGGAGAGAATCTATTCCTTTAAAACGTGGTGGAACTCCTGAAGACGTTGCAAATGTATGTGTGTTC
>NZ_JBIKJI010000036.1:0-15748 GCF_044361065.1 Flavobacterium sp. | reverse complement strand
ATTTAATATAAAAATTGCGTTTCTACTCATGCTTTCCACATCGCCAACAGCACTTAAATAACCTGAAACACCTTCTTCATTTACTTCTGGTATACCGCCCGAATTACTTGATATGACCGGCACACTAAATGCCATAGCTTCTAATGCTGCCAAACCAAAACTTTCTGTTTCAGAAGGCAATAAAAACAAATCAGAATACTTCAAAATTTGATTAATATCGTTACTATTTCCAAAGAAAATAACTTTATCTGCAATGCCTAAATCTTCACACAATTTCTCGGCAACAATCTTCTCAGGTCCTTCTCCAACCATCATTAATTTAGAAGGAATTTCTTTCTGAATGTTGTAGAAAACTTTCACCACATCTGGAATGTTTTTTACTTTTCTGAAATTAGAAATATGGGTAATTATTTTTTCATTAGATGATGCCAAAACCGAACGCTGACAAATGGATTTATTTTCTAAAAGGGTTTCTTCAATTTCGATGAAATTCGGTATCACATGAATTTCTTTATTAACATCAAACAAACGATACGTAGCTTCACGTAAACTATTGGAAACACTGGTTACATAGTCGGATTTGTTGATGCTAAATGTCACTGCACTTTTATAAAACGGATGATTTCCTACCAACGTAATGTCGGTACCATGAAGCGTAGTAATCATAGGAAGAGATATCCCTTCTTCGGCTAACATTTGTTTGGCCATATACCCTGCATAGGCATGAGGAATGGCATAATGCACGTGCAATACATCTATTTTATGAAGTTTCACCATGTCGACCAATTTACTAGACAAGGCCAATTCATAAGGCTGATAGTGAAACAATGGATAGTTAGGAACATTTACTTCATGAAAATAAATATTCGGATTTAATAATGATAATCGCACAGGCTGCTTATAGGTGATGAAATGAATTTCATGTCCTTTTTTTGCTAGTTCTAAGCCTAACTCTGTGGCCACTACGCCACTCCCACCAAAGGTAGGATAACAAACCATTGCTATTTTCATTTATTTATGTTGTTGAAACGCCAAATCCATTTTAAATGTGACTTGACATTTATTTTATTATTATTTTTTCTTTACAAATGCCGCTTCATAAGTTTCAATCCAATCTTGAACAGAAATTTTTGTAACCAATTCACCCAACAATTCAAACGGAATTTCATCGAATTTATTAAATCGAATACAACTTTTACCCATATCTAATTTGCGAGTGCTGTGTTTTGGGTATTCCGCCACAAACCAATCGTAAAGATCTTTATTGGCATACATTCCCATATGATAGAAATTAATACTATTTTTTTGTGATGCAAATGTGATAAAAGGCAATGGATCAGCTGGTTTACAATGATATCCTTTTGGATAAATTGTATGTGGAACATAATACCCAATCATACCATAATTCATACCTTCTTCGAAACCATTTGGTATGTTTTTAAGCAGTGTAGTTCGAAGCAATTCCATAGGCTTTTTTCTATCTTCTGGAAGATTATTCATATATTCTTCCACAGTTTTTGCAGCTGAAGTCATAATTAATCCGTTATCGATTCGTAAATTACTTTCTGTATATTTTCTCTAATATTTAATTTTGATAATTTATTAATATTTCCATCGGGATAACTCCTATTTGATAGAAAAATATAAATTAAATCCTTTTCAGGATCTGCCCAAACCATTGTTCCAGTAAATCCCGTATGTCCAAAACTTGCTTTTGAAGCACATCCACAAGTAGGACCTTCGCCACTAATTTGAGGTTTGTCAAAACCAGCGCCTCGCCTATTTCCAGTATTACAAAAATAGCATGTATTAAAAGCGTCAAATGTATCTTTTGAAAAATAAGTATGCCCTCCGTACGTTCCTTTTTGTAAATACATTTGTATGATTTTAGCCACATCTAACGAATTAGAAAACAATCCTGCATGTCCACCAACTCCACCTTGCATAGCCGCGGCCATATCATGTACATAACCCTGAATGGTATCGTATCTATAATACGAATCAATCTCTGAAGGCATAATGGTTGACAATTCAAATTTATCCAATGGATTATAGGTTGTAGAATTTGCTCCTAATAGCTTATAAAAATTATCATCTGAGAGTTTATCCAAACTTTTATGATGAAATTTTTCTAAATATTCTTTAAATAATATAAAAGCATAATCGCTGTATTTGTATTGCTTGGTAGGCAATAAAGGTGCTTCTTTAATGATATTCATAATCGTATCCGTATAATCTTTTCGCAAATATAAATTAGTCGATACTTTTAATGGAAAGTCTTCAGAAGGTGTAGCTTGATAGTATTTTTGACTTGGTTTTTTTAATGAGTCTAACGTTTTTACGTAAAAAGGCGTCCAAGCAGGTAATTTAGCTTGATGCGTTAACATATCTAAAACCGTAATGTCCGCTTTGTTAGAATTTTTAAAATTAGGAAGTAATTGCGATAACTTACTGTTGAATGAAAAATTTCCTTTTTCGTAATCTTTCATTAAGTTAGGAAGCGTACTCAATACTTTAGTAAGTGAAGCCAAATCATACAAATCGGTATTTTTTACTTTCTGAATGGTATCATAAGTTGGCGAACCAAACGCTTTTCTGTAGACCACTTTTCCTTTACGAGCCACCAGTATTTGCATACCTGGAGCTACTTTATTTTTAATAGCAGATATTGCAATTGTATCAATTTTTGCTAATACCTCAGAATTCATTTGTACTTGTTCTGGATATGCAAAACCTAAGCGATTAAGATTTTTGGTTTTCATTCCATCCGATTCACAAAAGTTTTTCTTAATGGACACAGGCAATGCGCCTTTCGCTTCTTTGGCACCAAACAAAATTTCTGCAGCTACAAGTTGAGAAAATGAGTTGTTTTGATATGCCTCAATTAAACCTTCTGTTTCTTCAAAAGTTGGAATTCTTAATAACGAATACGGTTTGGTAAAAAAGGTAACAATGGTTTTACTATGCTTTGAAATTTTATCAATCCAATTGATTTCGTTAAACGTCATTTCGTTTTTCTTCCAAATGCCTTCTGGTTTGTGGTAGCCTACAATAACTTTCGAATACCCATCAATTTCCAATAAAAGCGAATCTAAGTTTTTTGTAGTAATAACATCAATTTGGACGTATTCTTTTAATTTTTCTATGAAAGTAGTCGCATCGCCATCGCCTATCTTTACGTAAGCAATTTTTTCTTTGTCAAGTCTTTTGATTGGGATAATATCGTCTTCATTTTTTAGAACGGTTACTGCACTTTCAAACATTTCTAAATTTAATGCTTTGTATTCTTTTTTATTTAAATCGGCATATAAATTTTCAAATTCAATTGGACAATAATTATTTAATCCGGCTTTGTATTTATATTTTAATATTTTCTTTACAGAATGCGCCAATCGTTCTTCTGTAAATAAACTATCTGCAAACGCTTGTTTAAATTTTTCAATAGCTACAGGAACATTTTCAGCAAATAGCAAAACATCATTACCAGCTAAAAAAGCAGCTAAGTCTATATCGCCAGGTTGCTTAAAATTACTGGCACCTTTCATATTTAAAGCATCTGTAAAAATTAAACCTTCAAATTTTAATTGATTTTTTAAAATGTCTGTTACCACTTTTTCTGATAACGAAGAAGGAAAATTTTCACGCGGTTCGATACTTGGCACGTTTAAATGCGCTACCATTACACTAGCCAATCCATTTTTAATAAGTTCTTTATAAGGATATAATTCTACTTCCTCTATTCTATCTCTTGAAAAATCAACAGTTGGCAAGGCGTGATGCGAATCTGTAGAGGTGTCACCATGTCCTGGAAAATGCTTGGCAGTTGCAAAAACACCATAAGATTGTAACCCACGCATGTAAGCTACTGCTTTTTCGGCTACATTTTCTTTGGTTTCACCAAAAGAACGATTTCCGATAATTGGATTTTTAGGATTGGTATTAATATCTACAACGGGACCAAAAGTAAAATGAATACCCATTCGTTTGGATTGATCTGCCATTTGCATACCCATTTTTTCAAGTAACGAATTGTCTTTAATAGCGCCTAAAGTCATGTTCCATGGATAAGTATGAGTAGAATCTATTCGCATACTTAAACCCCATTCTGCGTCAATACCAATAAGCATTGGAATTTTCGATTTTGATTGAAAACGATTGGTTAATTTTGCTTGACGATTTGGACCTCCTTGAAAAAATATTAATCCACCCACTTTATATTTAGTAATCAATTTATCTAAATCTTGTGCGTGAGCTTCGTTTTTATTAGAGTAGGCTGCAATCATAAACAATTGCCCTACTTTTTCCTCAAAAGAAAGTGAATTATATGTACTATCGACCCATGCTTGTTGGGATTGCGTGTTAATTTTGTTTTGCGCAAAACCTAAAGTGGTGAGAAATAAAGTAATATATATATAGTGTTTCATAAAATGAAAATAAATAAAAAAACCATCAAAAATTCTATTTTCTGATGATTTTCAAAGTTAGTTATTTTTTTAGAAAAATCTACTATGCCAACTTTCTTCAGCAGGAACTTCCCAAAATTCTTCAAATTCACCTTTCGTGTTTATCAAATTATTGAAAACAATAGTTTTTGAAGTAACGGCTTTTTCCTTCGCCATTTTTTTGAAATCGATAAGAGTTTTATGCGCAATGTGTTCTCCCATTTTGTACGTCACATTCATTTTATCAAGCAACTCTATTTGAAATTCTTGTTCCAATTGTTGAATAAAATGCACAGAAGCATCTATAGAACAACCTGTTGCGTTTTGTACTTCTTGATTGACAGCAAAAATGATAAATCGGTTATATTTTATAAGAAATGAAGCTTCTAAACTTGTCCCGTGTGCTGCCCAATTTTCAACAAATTCTTGACACTTTGTAGTTATTGAAGTTACTTCATCGTCAGTTAATTTTCTGTTCGATTGGTAAATCCAAATTTTTGAATCTTCTGGTAAATTTTCGAATGGTATGTACATTTTTATAAATCTTGAGCATTTGCAATTAATTCTGCAATATCCATTACCTGAACAGAGCTTTCTTTTTCTTTATTTTTGATACCGTCTGTTAGCATGGTGTTACAAAATGGACAACCAGCCGCAATAATTTCAGGTTGCGTTTCTAAAGCATCTTCCGTTCTTTCGATATTGATATCTTTACTACCTTTTTCTGGTTCTTTAAACATTTGTGCACCACCCGCACCACAACATAATCCGTTAGCGCGAGAACGTTTCATTTCAACTAACTCAGCGTCTAATTTTTGGATTAAATCTCTTGGTGCTTCGTAAATATTATTGGCACGACCTAAATAACAAGGGTCGTGAAACGTAATGCGTTTGCCTTTAAATTGTCCGCCTTCAATCGTCAGTCGTCCAGAATCTAATAACGATTTTAGAAATTCCGTATGATGAACCACCTCGTATTTTCCACCTAATTCTGGATACTCATTTTTAATGGTATTGAAACAATGTGGACAAGCGGTAACTATTTTTTTTACTTCATACGCATTCATGACTTCAATATTCATCATAGCTTGCATTTGAAATAAAAATTCATTTCCAGCACGTTTAGCGGGATCGCCTGTGCAACTTTCTTCTGTACCTAAAACCGCAAATGGAACGTTTGCTCGATTTAATATTTTAACAAAAGCTTTTGTTATTTTTTTGGCTCTATCATCAAAACTTCCCGAACAACCTACCCAAAATAATACTTCAGGTGCTTGTCCTTGTGCCATCATTTCGGCCATTGTAGGTACTACTAAACTTTCTGACATAGTCGTGTTGATTTTATGTGTTTTTTTTTAGAAACTATTCTAAATATATTAATTGCTTAATTCATCATCAAAAACTTGGATAGTTACATCTTTTTCAATTAAATCTGTAAACTTTCCATTGTATCGTGTGGCTTTAACTAAATGATTGTCAATCCAGTGGTAATTTCCACCACGAGGTTTTCCCATAACCATTCCGTGATATTTAAAGCCGTGTTGCTTTAACCAAGCTTCTGTTACGACTCTATGCTCTTCGGTACGTGACGTAAAAAAGAAAATAACATGACCTTCATCATACCATTTATTTAATGTTACTAAGGCATCTGGATACACATTTGCTGTTGCCATTCTTTCCGGTTCTTCATTTGGAATATCATCGCAAACGGTTCCATCTATATCAATAAGATAATTTTTTATTCCTTCTGGTAAAACAGGACTTAAATGCTCTCCATTTACTTTTAATTCTTGTAATTTCCCGTCAATTTCTTCTTTTTTCATGCTCATTTTGTAGTTGTCGTTGTTGTGTTTTTATTGATATTGTAATTGCTATCCCTACTCTTCGTTTCTCCAGTTTAATCTATCTTGCTGGTTGTACTGCCATGGTGCACCATTATTTTCGATATTGGTCATTACAGCATTTAATTCCATTGGAGCAGCACTTTGTTCCATCACTAAATAACGTCTCATATCCATAATTATAGATAACGGACTAATATTGATTGGACATTCCTCCACACAAGCGTTACAAGAGGTACAAGCCCAAAGTTCTTCTGGTGTAATGTAATCGTTTAATAACGATTTATTATCTGGAACAAAAACACCTTTATTGGCGTCGATGTTTTTACCAACTTCTTCTAATCTGTCACGTGTATCCATCATGATTTTACGTGGTGATAATTTCTTACCTGTTGTATTTGCAGGACAAGATGAAGTACATCTACCACATTCGGTACACGTATAGGCATTTAATAATTGTACCCAATTTAAATCTTGTACATCTGAAGCACCAAATTTAGCTGGAACCACATCTGGATTAGCAGGTGCAGCAAATGGATCGGCATTTGGATCCATCATTAATTTTACTTCATTTGTTACACTTTCTAAATTATCGAATTTTCCTTTTGCATTTAAATCGGCAAAATAAGTATTTGGAAACGCTAATAAAATATGCAAGTGTTTAGAAAAGTATAAATAGTTTAAGAAGGCAATTACCATTACTAAATGTCCCCACCATCCTACTCTTTCTAAAATATGTAAGGTGCTTTCACTCATACCACCGAAAAGGGCTGGTCCTAAATGTTGTGAAATAGAAAAATTAAAAGAACCAATGCCTTCATAATGTGATTTTCCTAATGAATATAACACTTCATCAGTACCATTCATAGTAAAAATACACGTTACCAAAACAATTTCCATAATTAATATTAAGTTGGCATCTTTAGTTGGCCAACCTAACATTTCTGCTTTTGTAAAACGAGGTAATTTTAATAAATTTCTTCTTGATAAAAAAGCTAAAGTAGCCACTAAAGCCAATAAAGAAAGAATTTCTATGAAGCTAATTAAAAAAGTATAAAATCCACCTAAACCCGTTTTAAAGAAACGATGTGTACCAAAAAGTCCGTCTACAATTATCTCTAATAATTCAATTTGAGTAATTATAAAAGCGGCATATAAGGTAAAATGCAAAATTGCAGGAATTGGCCTGGTAAACATTTTTTTCTGACCAAAAGCTATCAATGCCATATTTTTCCAACGTGCTGAAACATTATCAGTTCGGTTTACATCTTGTCCTAATTTAATATTTCGTATAATTTTTTTTACATTTTTAACAAAAAAACCAACGCCTATTATAAGGACAATTGCAAAAATAATATTTGGTAAAAAACTCATAAACTTAGTTTTTAGGTTGCTCTTTATTTGGTTCGGCTACAGGTGCACTATACGGTTTGTTTTTCTTGCCAAAAACAGACACATTGACATATCGTGTAGGATTTAAACGGACATCTTGTAACAATAATTCCAATTCTTTTGAGGTTTTGGTTAGATTGACATACATAGCGTCGTCCTTTAATAGTTTACCAATGGAACCTTTACCTTGCTCTAAATCAGTCATAATTTGATTTACATTTGCGAGGGTGGTTTCTAACTTTTTAACTGAAGCGGCAAGATCTGCTTTCTCTAAAGAAGTAGACATTTTATTAATATTACCTGAAGCGTTTTCAAAATTAGCTAACGTAGTATTTAGTTTTGATTTATTATCTGCTACTATTTCGTTTACATTTTTAGAAACCTGACTAAATTCAGACAAAGTAACCTCCAAAGATGCAATAGATGCTTTTAATTTTTGTTGCATTGAAGCGTCTAAAGTAGCATTCAAATTTTCGATTAATTTATTTGCGTTTTCTAATAAAACTTCCACTTTATCTTTTACAGGTCCAATTTGATTGGCAAGTTCATCTGTTAAACCTAATTTGTTAGATGTTTTAAGTGTATCTCCAGATTGCGTATAATTGGTATCAGAAAAGTTATTGATAATTGCAATTTCTCTTCCACCAATTAAACCAGAATCCATAATTTGAGCTACACTAGATTTTGCAATTTGAATCTGTTCGTTAGTAATTATTAATTCTACTTTCATTTTACCATCAGGCAACATTTCAATAGTATTTACTTTTCCTATATTTAATCCATTTATGGTTACAGGAGCTGCCACAACTAAACCCGCCACATTATCATAAACCGCATATAATTTAGTGCTCGTGTCAAATAAATTTTTACCTTTTAGAAACGCAAAACCCCAGTAAAACAATACTATAGATAAAATAACTAAAACAGCAACTTTAATTTCTTTTGTGATTTTCATATGGGCTAAATATACTTTTACTTTAGATTTGGTGATTACTTTTAAACAAAACAACAATTTAAATTGTTATTAGTAATAAAGACACAAAAATAACATTATTTATTTGATTGCCTCGCTTAATTTAATTTTTTTACCATTTTTTAAAGGCACTATAAATGAAGATGCATAGCCTTTTGCTTTTGCTTCTTCTAACAATTGTTTTGCATTGGTATAAGATGAAGTGCTACCATAAAAGTATTTGTAAATGGTAGTTCCTTTTTCAACGGAAATGTTATTTAATCCTTTAAAGTTTTTAGGCAACGTTTCTAAATTTTTAGCACTTGCAGAAATTTGTATCTTAAAAGTAACACCTTCCACAGCTGTTTTGTTTTCTGAAGATTGCTTCGGATCTACTTTCTTTGGGTCTACCTTTTTTGGGTCTTCTTTTTTAACTATTGTCTTTTTGGATTCTTCTTTTTTAACCGAAGTAGCCGTTTCTGTCTTAAAAAAATCATCTCGATATCCTAAAATAGCTTTTGAAATGGCTTCTGCTAATTTATTTTGTCCATCTTCCGAATTTAAAAAAGCACCTTCAGGTTTGTTGGATACAAATCCCATTTCAATAAGCACACGAGGCATAATTATTTTTCGTAAAACTAAAAAACCAGCTTGTTTTACGCCTCTATTTTTACTTGTTGTGAATTTTGTAAACGCTTGTTGCACTTTTCCAGCAATATCAATACTTTGCTGAATATTTTCTTCTTGCATAATAGAAATTCCCATCACTGATTCGGGTGATTTTGGATCAAAACCATCATATTTAATTTTATAATCGCTTTCTAAAGTAACTACGGCATTTTCCTTTTTGGCAACTTCCAAATTGGCTGCATTTCGGGTAACTCCCATTACATAGGTTTCATTTCCTGATGCTTCTTGATTGTCATTTGCATTACAATGCATAGAAACAAATAAATGTCCTTTTGATCGATTAGCGATATTGGCTCGTTCGTTTAATTCGATGAAAACATCCGTTTTTCTGGTGTAAATTACTTCAATATTTGATTCTTTAGATAAAATCTCTCCTACTTTAAGAACGGTATTGAGTGAAATTTTCTTTTCTATATTTCCATGATACGTTGCGCCATAGTCTTTACCTCCATGTCCAGCATCTAAAACTACTTTGAATTTTTTAGTTTGTGCATAAAATGATACAGAAAACAAGCTTATTAATAGTACTATCGATTTTTTCATACGTTTAATTTGGTGTAACAATAAAAGCAGAAGCAAAACCTTTTTGCTTGGCTTCAGTTAGAAATTTTTTGCACGCTTCTATAGTTCCTTGTCCGTAAAAATATTTGTATCCTCCATTAACTTCAATCATAGTTACATTTGCTAAACCATTAAAGTTTTCCGGCTTTAAATCAAGTTTCTTTGTGCTATAACTAATTTGTACTTTGTATGCTAACTCATTAGGTATAAATGGTTCTGGAGCTAAATCATCAACTTTCATTGTATCCACAACAGTTTCTAAAACAGGTAATTCTTCAATAATTACGGGTTCTTTAATTTGTAAAACGTTTGGAGGTGTATTCGTACCCTTAAGATTATTTTTATATTCTATAATAGCACGTGCAATAATTTGAGAATAATTAGATTTACCTTCCTCAGTTTTCATATATTTAGATTCTTCCAAATTACTTAAAAAACCTAATTCTATTAAAACGCCTGGCATTACGGTTGCATCTAAAACCCAAAGCGGTTGTTGGTGCATACCTAAATCCTTTCTTTGTAAACTATTTTTAAAATAACTTTGTACAGTACTAGCGAAATTAATGCTTTGCATCAATGTTTCTTCTTGCATAATACGTAATCCTATTTGTGTATTTGGATTATTTGGGTCAAAACCTTCGTATTTTTCTTTAAAATTATCTTCTAAAGAAATTACAGCATTTTCCGCTTTTGCGATTTCAAAATTCATACCTGCACGGGACAATCCCATAACCAAAGTCATTGCGCCATATGGTTTTGGAGATACGGATGAATTGCAATGTACAGATACAAATAGATCTGCCTCAAAATCATTAGCAATTTTCGCTCTGTCTTTTAAAGGAATAAAAACATCTGTAGATCGTGTATATTTTATGTCAAAATCTGGATAGGCTTCTAGGATTTTACCAATTCTTAAAACTACATCCAAAGCAATTATTTTTTCAATACAACCGTTTTTTGTTGCACCAGGGTCTTTCCCGCCATGGCCAGCGTCTAAAACTACTTTAAATTTCTTTTCTTGTGCTATAGAAAAGAGAGATAAACATACAAATATAATTACGAGTACTTTTTTCATATGTGATTAATTATTTTCGGTTATTTCAAATACGTTATAATTTTATTAAATACTAAATTTTAACAAAAAATATACGTAAGTTTGACCCTTCAAAAACCGAACCATTTTTTACAAAAATAGTATTTATAGATTTGAGTACAAAGATTAATCATATCGTTTTTTTATTTTTTTTTCTAATTGTTAGTAATTTAGAAATTTACAGTCAAACCACCTCTCGAAAAGATAGCGTGCAAGTAAATGTAAATGAATTAGTTACGGAAAAGACAACTATTAAAAAAGATTCTACAAAAAAACCATTATTGGAAGGTATTGTAAATCGTAAAGCTAAAGATTATGAAAAGTTAGACCAAAGAAAAAAAAGGTTAACATTATATAATGAGGCAGAATTGCATTACCAAGATTTTATACTGAAATCGGGTGTTATTGTTTTGGATTACGAGAAAAACGAGGTATACGCTGGAAGATTAAAAGATAGCGCTGGCGTATATTCGCAATTTCCTTATTTTAAACAAGGGGAAAATATAATCGAACCCGACTCTATTCGATTTAATACCAAAACAGGAAAAGCTCAAATTTGGAATACAAGAAGTAAACAAGGTGAAATGTTTCTGAAATCTGAAATTTCAAAAAGAGAAAATGATTCGGTTATTTTTTTTAAAAATGCCCGTTTTACAACTTCTGAAAACAAAGAAAATCCAGAATATTATTTCTTAGCATACAAAGCTAAATTGGTACCAAAAAAGAAATTTGTAACTGGGTTAACTCATATGTTTATTGCGGACGTTCCTACTCCCATTGGCGTTCCTTTTTCGTTTTTTCCTATGACCAATAAAAATACTTCTGGAGTAATTATGCCAGCACCTGGACAAAATAATGAACGGGGTTATTTTTTACAAAATGGAGGGTATTATTTTGCATTAAGCGAATATTATGATTTAGCCCTTTTAGGAGATTATTTTACCAACGGAAGTTATGCCCTTCGTTCTGAAACTTCCTACGCCAAGAAATATAAATTTAGTGGAAATTTTCAAGTAAGGTATGAAAATCAGGTACTGGGTGAAAAAGGATTTCCAGGATATGCTAGAACCAATCAATATAATATACAATGGTCGCACAGTCAGGATGCAAAAGCTTCTGCAAATTCTAGATTTTCGTCTTCTGTAAATTTTGGAAGTAGTAAATATTTTCGTCAATCTATGAATTTAGTTAATGTAGGTTCTAATTTGAACAATACACTAAGTTCTTCTATAAGTTATTCTAAAACGGTTCCAATTGTACCTTTAGTAAATTTTTCAGTAGCCGTAACGCACAATCAAAATACTAATACTGAAATTGTAAATTTAACGCTACCTTCATTTAATGCGAGTGTAGACAGAATTTTTCCATTTGCGAAACAAGATGGAATAAAAAAGGGGATTTTTCAAAATATTAATTTTCAATATGGATTAAGAGGAGATAATAGAATTTCTACTAAAGAAGAATTTCTGTTTAAATCCCAAATGTTTGATACTGCATTAGCTGGAATAGCACATACTATTCCAATTACTACAAATTTTAAAATTTTTAAGCATTTTAGTGTTTCAGCAGGTACTGCATTTGCTGAAAATTGGGTATTTAATACTAATGAAAAAATATTTAATACTACCACTAATAAAGTAGAAATAGTTAGAAAAAATGGTTTTGATTCGTATCGAACATACAATTTTACTACAAGTATAGGAACTACTATTTATGGAACGTATACGTTTAAAGAAACAAATAAAATTCAAGCCATAAGACATTTAATTCGACCAAGTATTTCTTATGGTTACACGCCAAGCTTTGAGCGCTACTACGACCAATATCAAGATAATTTAGGAAATTATATCAGTTATAGTAGATTTGAAAATACTTTGCTAGGTGCTCCTGGTTTAGGTGTTGCAAATTCAATTGGTATTGGAATTTCCAATTCATTAGAAGCCAAAGTACTAGATGCGGCAAGTAAAAAAGGAGAAAGTAAGAAAATTTCTCTATTAAATCAGTTTAATTTTTCAACAAGTTATAATTTATCAGCTGATACATTTAAATTAGAACCTATAAATTTTATTGGAGGAACAACATTATTTAATGATAAATTAGGAGTGAATTTCGGAGCGCGTTTTGACCCATATGATTTAGACAGTAAAAACCAAAGAATAAATGAATTTAGCATAAATAATGGAAACGGTTTAGCTAGAATGACTAGTTCTAATATTACCTTAAATTATACTGTTAGCAGTAATGAACTGAGTGGAAAAAAAGAATCTAAACAATCGGTTCAAAATGGAGGGCGTAAAGATGATTTGTTTGGCGCAGCAGTTGATTTAAGTAATCAAGACGAAAGTTTATTTAAAAAGGATGAAGCAAAAAATCAGCAATCAGAGTTATATAACTTTAAATTTCCTTGGGATTTACAAATAGCCTATTCTTTAACATATAGCAATAACACAAGTCAACGTGAAATAACTACAAATTCTGTAATGGTATCCGGTAATATTGATATGGCTGTAAAATGGAAAATGGGATTTTCATCTGGGTATGATTTTACGCAAAAAGGAATCACTTTTACACAGTTGCGTTTTGAAAGAGATTTAGAAAGCTGGCGTATGAGTTTTAGCATTGTACCAATTGGATTATATCAATCATGGAATTTCTTTATCGGAATTAAATCTTCTATGTTAAGTGATATCAAATGGGATAAAAGAAATTTACCAGATCCGAGATTAAGATAAGTAAATTCAAGTAAAAAGTAAAAAATAGAAAGTAGAAAGTAGAAAAAATGAAAAAAATAATATTTACAGAAAAAGCTCCTGCACCTATTGGACCATATAATCAAGCTGTCTTAGTTGGAAATATGCTGTATACTTCAGGACAAATTGCCATTAATCCGTTAACTAATGAATTGGTTTTAGAAAACATAGAAACTGAAACCAAACAAGTTATGGAAAATCTTAAAGCCGTTTTAGAAGCTGCTGAAATGACTTTTGAAAACGTAATAAAAGTTTCAATTTTTATTAGCGACATGAATAACTTTTCAAAAATAAATACTATTTACGGAGCATATTTTAATGAAGCAACAGCACCTGCAAGAGAAACCGTTCAAGTAGCTTGTTTACCAAAAAATGTAAATGTTGAAATTTCAGCTATTGCGGTTAGATAATGTTTTTATTATAATATTCGTTCTATAGCAATAAAGTTATTAATATAAGAGGGCATAATAATCAATGTAACTCGGTACATTCTGCTATTATCTGGATCTGTAAAATGATAAATGATAGTATCTCCTGCGCTTCCAAAACCCCAACCAAAAAGTGAAGTGCTGGGAGTTGTTGTATAATTTACAGTACCTGCAGTTCTTGCTCCTAGAATATAGCCACCTCCATTATTAAATCTTCCTTCAACATAAAAATTTACTGAACCTGAAGTTGTAGCTAAAATTAGACCCCCAGAGTTTGTGACTGAAAATCTCAAATTATCAAAGGTTAAAAAATTTCCAGTAGTAACGCGGCCCACTAGTTTCGTGGATACATTCCCTGTTGGATCTCCAATGTTTAACTTACCAGTCATATTCACATTTCCACTATTATCAATTCTTAATCGCTCAGCACCACCCGATCGCATCACAATATTGTTACTCATATCTGAAACAGTAGAAAATCCAGAAATATCAATTGATGATTGAGAACTTACGCTTGTTCCTCCACCAGCAGATAATCTTAAGAAACCGTCATCTGCTGAATCATTTTGAGCAGTACCGGTGATTGACCCTACGCCTCGTATTTCATAATTACCGATAGTACTAGTATTTAAAGAAGGCCTATTGGTTGAATTACCAAATCCAGTGGCTAATTTCACCCCACCGCCCGCAATATTCAATCTTGAAGTTGGAGTAGCTGTTCCAATCCCAACATTTCCGGAATTGTCTACCCGGATTCCTTCATTGCCACCATCGTTAGATAGATAATTGCCGTTTAACAAGATGTTTTTGGTAGCAGTATGATCTCCTAAGTTATCCGCAGTAGTTGAAGTAGTTATTGAAGGATTAAGTTTGGTGATGATTAAATTCACACCATAAAATAGGGTTCTTGTGGCTCCATCATTATTAATAATTCGTATCGTTTTGGATCCAGAAGAACAATCCAAAATATCTGCAGCAAATGTACCACCTCCCCAATCGGTATTACCTCCATTTGATAAATTAGCATAACCACCATCACCTCTAAACGGACCCCAATTTCCAGAAGACAGTTCTTGTAATTGCATGGTGTTATAAGTATTTGAAGACTGGTATGGCAGTGCCCACTCTATTTTATATAGTCCATTTGAAAGCGTAAATGTAGTAGATGAGTTTACCGTTAAATCTCCTGAGGCTATATTATTAAATCTAGAATTCCAAGAAGTTATTGCTTGACCAGCTGAGGTATTACTTGAGGATCTAAATATGGCTTGATTTTGCACATTCCCCACCGTTGTTGACAAACTTACCCATTGCTGTCCTATTACATCCCAATAATAATATCCAGGCACTACATTAAATGGACTAGCGCCTGCTGATGCGGTATTAAATACCATTAATCCATTCGCTGGACTACTTATCGGACTTGCTGAATTCGTTGCTGTTAGGGCTATACGCGGTGGTAAAAACCCTTGTGTTGAAGAGGCAACTTCTAGCTTAGCTGAAGCATGTGGTGTTGTGGTACCTATACCAGTTTGGGCAAAAACTGGAATAAGCATAAAGCTAAGTATAACAATAAATAAAAATCTTTTAAGCATCTAT
>NZ_JBIKJI010000102.1:0-7833 GCF_044361065.1 Flavobacterium sp. | reverse complement strand
GACAAACCTCTGGTGTATCTGTTGTTCCGCCAGGAGCACCGCAGAGTAGCTACGTTTGGAAGGGATAAGCGCTGAAAGCATATAAGCGCGAAACCCACCACAAGATGAGATTTCTTTTAAGGGTCGTAGGAGATGACTACGTTGATAGGCTATAGATGTAAAGGCAGTAATGTCATAGTCGAGTAGTACTAATAACCCGTAAGCTTATTGTAATTGTTTCTCCCGAGTAATCGGGAGAAACGAAATTCTTTCCCCTTCGAGTTATCTCAGGGAACAAGAAAGAAAGCGTTTTATACTTTTATTATTTTTATCTCAGTATGTTAAGATATTTGCAACTATGTTGCAGTCATAAAGACGAAAGTCCAAAGTCACAAAGGAAACTTTAGACAGAAAGACATTAGACTTTAGACTTACAATTAAGGTGGTTATTGCGTTGGGGCTCACCTCTTACCTTTCCGAACAGAGAAGTTAAGCCCAACTGCGCAGATGGTACTGCAGTTATGTGGGAGAGTATGTCGCCGCCTTCTTTTATTAAGAGGCTATCTGAAAAGATAGCCTCTTTTTTTTGTTATATAAACGTGATTTATAGCTTGTTTACAAGATTTATCTTATGAAAACCTAAGCGTTAGTGGGTGTAGTGGCATCCTTTTTTTAAAAAAATAACACCAAAAAAGATATAACGGAACACACGACCTGAAAGGGAACGCATAAAATAAAAGTTTGTATATTTGAGGATGAATAAATTACTTATAATAAGTTCGGTTTGGGTAGAACCTAATTCTTCTGCAGCGGGAAGTAGGATGCTTCAATTAATTCGATTCTTTTTATCTCAAAATTATAGTATTGAGTACGCTTCTACAGCTACAGTTAGTGAATTCTGTTTTGATTTAGCTGAATTAGATATTACAACTCAATTTATCCAGCTTAATGATAGTTCTTTTGATGGTTACTTACAGGAAATTAATCCAAATTTGGTTTTATTTGATCGATTTATGGTTGAAGAACAATTTGGTTGGCGCGTATCAAATGTATTGCCAAATGCAATTAAAATATTAGATACAGAAGATTTACATTGTTTGCGAAAAGCAAGGCAAGAAGCTATTAAGAATAACACTTCGTTCGACACTTTAGATTTCAATTCTGATATAGCTAAACGTGAAATTGCGTCTATTTATAGAAGTGATTTATCACTTATGGTTTCGGATTATGAAATGGATTTGTTACAAACCGTTTTTCAAGTTCCAAAATCTATTTTGTTTTATTTGCCTATTTGGATTGAAAAATTTGCTCTTGAAAAACAAGATTTTCACACTAAAATTGATTTTGTTTTTATTGGAAATTTTTATCACGAACCAAATTGGGATTCTGTTTTAGTCTTGAAAAATGAGATTTGGCCTAAGCTAAAAGACTTACTTCCAAATGCAAAACTTAATATATACGGAGCGTATCCAACTCAAAAAGTTCTTCAATTACATAATCCTAAAGAGGGATTTTTAATTCACGGTAGAGCTGAAAGCGCTAAAGAAGTTATTCGTTCTTCAAGAGTTTTATTAGCGCCGATTCGATTTGGAGCTGGAATAAAAGGAAAATTATTGGAGTGTATGGAATACGGAACGCCATCTGTAACCACCTCAATTGGAGCGGAAGCTATGTGCGATAATCTAACGTGGAACGGATTTGTTGAGAACGACTATTCTGAATTTATTTCAAAAGCGGTTTTATTGTATTCCAATCAAGAAATTTGGGAACAAGCTGTTCAAAATGGTTATGAAATTATTCAACTGAAGTTTCTGTTTTCTATTTATAAGTCTAAATTTCTGAATACCTTAAATGAATTACAATCTAATTTAGATTCCCATAGAAATGCAAATTTTATTGGACAAATGTTAAAATTTCATACGTTAAGAAGTACAGAATTTATGAGTCGTTGGATTGAAGAAAAGAATAAGTAAATTACTAATTCATTTCAAATTACATAAAACTTGCCAATAATATGCCTAAAGCAATTACGATTAATTTGGCTAAATTAAATTTATGCCCTTCGCTACTTTCAAAAATAATAGTTGACGAAATATGAAATAAAATCCCAATTACAATTCCAGATAATTGCGATGAATAATTCGTAATAAAACTTAAATTATCTGCCAAGAACGTTCCTAATGGTGTCATAAAAGCAAAAGTTATCATAAAAAATAAAATTGCTTTAGAATTCAATTGTGCGTTTTTGAAAAACGTGGTTAATATTATTGCAATTGGAAAGTGATGAATGGCAATTCCGTAGGCCAAATGTGGATGTTTGTTGATTGGTAAACCTTCTAAAAGTGCGTGTAAACACAAACTGAAAAACAACAACCAAGGAATATGTGAAATTTTATTATGTCCGTGAACATGCCCATGTTCTGCGCCTTTTGAAAAATATTCTAAAATGATTTGAAACACAATTCCAATCATAATATAAATTCCAATTTTTGAATGGAAATGACCTTCGTGTCCTGGTTCGGTTACTATTTCTTCGCTGTGATAAACTTCTGGAAGTAAATGCATAACCGTCAATGACAATAAAAATGCGCCACTAAATGCTAATAATAATTTTAAATTATTTTTGCTTTTTGGTGCGAAAAATATGGCGAAAATATATCCTAAAACAACAGACAGTAAAGGAAAAAGGTAAATAGTGTAGTTCATTATTTAAAAATCATAATTAAACGTTCTGATTGTGTTTTGTAAAACTTTCTTAATTTGTAATCTCCAAAAATTTCTAATAAGAAAATACCTGCTTCTTCCATCATAGATTCAAAATCTGATAACGTGAATGCTGAAACTTTTTCGGTAAAGTAAAAAGATTCGCCTTTATCTTCAAATCTGATTTCTTTAATTATTTTCTTATTTTCAACAAAACGTTTGATGTTAAAAGTAATGCCATCAATTTCTTTGGTTTCTTCCGCTACTAAATTTTCAATAATAAAATCAGAATTAAAAAAATCAATCACACCAAAACCATATTCGTTAATGCTATCTTTTATAGCTTTTAAGGTTTTAATGTTGTCTTCGTATGTGTCAAAATACCCAAAACTTGTAAATAAATTAAAAACAGCATCATAAGTTTCGTTCATTGGTTCACGCATATCGTGCGTTTTAAACCGTAACGTTTCATTTGAAGATTCATTAGCAATAGCAATACTATTTTCGGATAAATCAACACCAGTTACGTTGTAGCCTAATTTGTTTAAATAGATGGAATGCCTGCCTTTTCCACAAGCTAAGTCTAATATAGTTCCGTTTTCGGGCATATTCAGATAGTGTGTAACATTGTCTATAAAAACTTGTGCTTCTTCTTCATTTCTGTTTTTATACAAAATGTGATAATAAGGTGAATCAAACCAAGTACTAAACCAATTTTCTGAATTTTTTGCTGTAGAATTTGACATTTATCTGATTGGAAATTATGAATCAACAAATTTAACGTATTTTTGCAAACAAATAGCAAATATTATAAACACAGATTACACAGATTACACAAATTCACACAAAATGATTCGTGAAAATCTGTGAAATCTGTGTTTAATTTCTGACTATTAATTATTTATTTAATTTATAAATTCTCTCTGAGGGAAAGAGGTCTATGGAAAATTTTAAAATGGTTGCCAAAACTTTTTTTGGTTTTGAAGAAATTCTTGAAAAAGAATTGTTCCAACTTGGAGCACAAAATGTAATAAAAGGAACAAGAAGTGTAAGTTTTCAAGGTGATAAAGGTTTTATGTATAAAGCAAACTTGGCTTTACGTACGGCTTTAAAAATATTAAAACCCATTCATACTTTTAAGGCGTATAATGAACAAACGCTGTATGATGGCATCCAAAAAGTGGATTGGTCAGACTATTTAAAAGTGCAACAATCATTTGTTGTGGAAACGACTTTGTATTCAGAACAATTTACGCACAGTCAGTTTGTGGCGCAAAAAGTTAAGGATGCAATTGTAGATCAATTTAAAACCAATACAGGAGAACGTCCAAGTATTGATAAAGATTTCCCAGATTTACGAATCCACATACACATTGATAGAGATTTTTGTACGCTTTCGTTAGATACTTCTGGTGTTTCATTACATCAACGAGGTTATAAAACTGCTACTAACATTGCTCCAATAAATGAAGTTTTAGCGGCTGGAATGTTAATTTTATCTGGTTGGGATGGAAACGCCCATTTTTTAGATCCTATGTGTGGAAGTGGAACTATTGTTGCAGAAGCTGCAATGATTGCGTGTAATATCCCTGCTAACATCAACAGAAAGGAATTTGCCTTTGAAAGATGGCCAGATTGGGATTCGGAATTATTTGATAAAGTTTTAGAATCGTTATTGAAAAAAACAAGAGAATTTCATTATACAATTGTTGGATGCGATAAAGCACCGAGTGCTGTTGAAAAAGCGAAAGACAATATAAAAAACGCCAATTTAGACGATTATGTAACTATCAAACAAGCCGATTTCTTTCAATCTGAGAAAGAAGTAGAAGGGCCGTTGCATATGGTTTTCAATCCACCTTATGGGGAACGTTTAAATATAGAAATGGAACGGTTTTATCGAGAAATTGGCGACACGATGAAGCAAAATTATCCAGGAACAAACGCTTGGTTTATTACAGCAAATTTGGAAGCTTTAAAATTTGTAGGTTTACGTCCAAGTAGAAAAATAAAATTATTTAATGGAAAATTAGAAGCACGTTTCGTGAAATACGAAATGTATGCAGGAAGCAAGCGAACGAAATTTCAGGTCAATGAATAATTAGTTTATAGTATAAAAAAAAAATAGTATGTCAAAACAAACCAAATCTTTAGTTTTTAATATGTTAGGATTTTTAATCCTTTTCATTGCATTCCGTTTTATTGTTGCTACGTATACCGGTTTTACAAGTTGGCAAATTCCGTTAGCGGCGTTTGTAGTAGCCACTATTTTAGCCCCAAAATTTCAAGTAGTAAAAACCAGTGAAGGTGAAAAACTGTTTATGAAATGGCTTTTTATTAAAGGGGTGAAAGAGATAAAATAATTCAATTTCCAAAAATAAAAATTCCAAATTCCAAATTTACGACAAGTTTTGGATTTGGAATTTTTTAATTTTTGGGTTTTGGAGTTTTTGAATTTCCTTTGCTTTTATAAAAAGGAATAAAATAACTTATGGAATAGTTAATTCCTGCTCCAAACTTACTGTTTTCGTAAGTTTTATTAAAACCAGGAATGTATAAATTAGCGAAGCCTTCAGGTTCATTGTTAGACATTAAATAATTTAATCGCAAGGAAAATCCAACGTATAAATTATTTAAAACTTCTGCTTTTAATCCACTTACCACTTCTAACCAAGTTGCTGAAAGGCCGTTGAATTCTTGATTAGATGTATTTGTATTTACACCGTAATAATTTCCGGGTTGATAAATTGTAAAGCTGTTTAATTTGTGATTAAAACTTCCAGCACCAGCACGCATTCCAATAAAAATCATATTTTCCATATCTAGCCAATTTTCATAGGCATTATAATCAAAACCTACTTTAAAATAGGTTCCTTTTGTTGTGTAATTAAGATTGTCGTCAGCCGTAGTTTTTTCTTCGTTACCTATTTCTCCTGCGGCATAAAATTTCTTAGTAATTCTATAATCTCCTACTAATTCTATACCTTTATAGTTGTCGTTATATAACGATTTTGTCAAACGATGTGCATCAATTCCCAATCGTAATCCATAACGTTGAGGAATTTTTAAAGTATCTTTTTCTTGAGCTAATCCATTTTTTGAAAACAGCAGCACAAAAATTAGACTAAAAATATATTTTAATATGTGTTTCATCTTCGTTTTCAATATTTGGTTGTGAAACAATAACGTTTTGAATCCAATTGTTTGAATCAGGTGTTACTGTAATTGGGTTAGTAGTATTTAGTGTGAATAACGTTTTATAGCCACAAGCGCGAGAAATAAAAACTGTTTTTCGACTGTAATTAAATGTGATTTCGTCTAAATTATCGTCTGTTGTTGGATCAATACTTCCATTTTTTATGAAATATAAAATTGAAGTATCTTGAAATGTTTTTAATGGCACTTTTATTTTGCTTGTGGCAGTAAATCCAAAACCATTTGTAAATCCTGGAGCAATTACGCCTAAATTAGTTACGTTTTTTAGTGTTGTTGGATTGGCAACATCGTAAAATTCAAACACAACTTTTGGTGTTGTTGGCGTATTAGCATCGCAGATATCATCTTTTTCGCAACTCGAAAAGAAAACACTAAGCAATAGTAATAGAAATAGCTGTTTCATATCTTATCTTTTTTCTAAAAGTACAACATTTTCTACGTGATGCGTTTGCGGAAACATATCTACTGGTCGTACACGTGTAACTTTATACATTTCATCTAATAAAGCCAAATCACGTGCTTGTGTTGCCGAATTACAACTTACATACACAATTTTTTCGGCTCCAATTTTCAATAATTGTGCAACAACGTCTTTATGCATTCCATCTCGTGGTGGATCGGTAATTACTACATCTGGATGTCCGTGAGTGTTTATGAAATCATCATTAAACACATTTTTCATATCACCTACAAAAAATTCGCAATTT
The DNA here is from genome assembly GCF_044361065.1 of Flavobacterium sp. GTDB lineage: Bacteria > Bacteroidota > Bacteroidia > Flavobacteriales > Flavobacteriaceae > Flavobacterium. Next base: position 1,228 of record NZ_JBIKJI010000102.1, on the reverse strand, counting down.
GTAATGTTATTTCTATTTGCATTTTCTTTTGCGTCAGCAATTGCTTCTGGAACAGCCTCAACGCCAATTACTTTTTTAGCTTTTTTCGATACAAATTGCGCAATTGTTCCTGTTCCTGTATATAAATCATACACTAATTCGTTTCCTGTAAGTCCTGCAAAATCTCGTGTAATGGCATATAATTCATACGCTTGTTGCGAATTGGTTTGGTAGAACGATTTGGCATTAATACTAAAATGTAATCCTTCCATTTCTTCTAAAATGTAATTTCTACCTTTAAAAGTAATTATATCTTGATCATAAATGGTGTCATTCATTTTCTGATTGACAACATATTGTAATGAAGTAGTTTCAGGAAAACGTGTTGCTAAAAATTGCATTATTAATTCAATTTCCGATTTGTTATTTTCGAAAAACTGAATTAAAATCATCAATTCACCTGTTGAAGCGGTACGAATCATCAATGTTCTCAGTAAACCTTCGTTGGTTCTTGGATTATAAAATGACAAATTATTTTCATTCGCAAATCGACGAATTTCATTTCTTATATCGTTTGACGGATCTTCCTGTAAATGACATTTCGTGATGTCTAAGATTTTATCCCACATTCTCGGAATATGAAATCCTACCGCATTTTTATTGTCTAATTCGGCTCCAGAAGCCACTTCTTCAGGTGTCATCCATCGCGTAGATGAAAAACCAAATTCCATTTTATTTCTGTAGAAAAATTGTTTTTCCGAACCTAAAATGGGTTCAAATTCGGGCATTTCAATCTTTCCAATACGTTTTAAATTATTGTATACTTCGTTGTGTTTGTAATGTAGTTGTTGGCTATACTTCATATTTTGCCATTTGCAACCGCCACAAACCCCAAAATGTTCGCAAATTGGTTCTGTTCGGTGTTCTGAAAATTCGTGAATTTTTATGGCTTTTCCTTCGTAAAATGCTTTTCGTTTTTTCATAGTTTGAATGTCGGCAACATCTCCAGGCACCACATTCGGAATAAAAATTACTTTACCATCTGGCGCTTTTGCTACCGATACACCTTTTGCACCTGCATCAAGGATTTGTACGTTTTCGAATACGATTCTTTCTGTTCTCTTTTTTCCCATGACGCAAAAATAAGAATTGTTATGCGGATTAGATAAATTATTTTACTTTTATAACAAAATTTTAAAGTAATGACAAAATATTTAGCGCTTTTACGAGGTATAAACGTATCGGGACA
>NZ_JBIKJI010000008.1:0-28545 GCF_044361065.1 Flavobacterium sp. | reverse complement strand
TAAAGGTGCGGTTTCGGTATAGAAAAAAATATCAAATACATAATAATTGAGCAAAGCTATTAGAAGATAGGAGGATATGCTCAACTAAATAACAAAAAATTGAGTATATATACAAGTTGTGCGTCAGTTTCGCGCGACGAAATGAAAAGAACATAATTGTATGAAAAAAAACATAAAAGTAATATTAATCATTCTCTTAGGAATTTTAAGTAGCCTCCTAATTATGTATTATTATTTTTTTGGTCAATACGTTGTCAATTGCACTTCATTTAGTAATGAATATTATGAATGGTTTCCATACAATGAAGGTGACAAATTGATTTTTTCCAATAATAAACTTAGTAAAACATTTATAGTTAAAGATTATCAAAAAAATCACACAGAATGGTATCAATCTAATTTGAAATGTGGCTGTTGTGAAGATAATCTAAATATCATGCTAGCGAATCAAAATGATACTTTAAAAATTGATTTCCAAAATATTGATAATAAAAAAAGTTGTTTTGGCACATCTTTAGGGATTAATGATAATTACATTGATTTAGATGAAAAGCCGATTGATTTTTTGAATAAAAAGAAACAAATAAGAATAGAAAAATATTTAATTGAAAAAAACAAAGGAATTACTGAATTCAAACTACACGAAGAAACGTGGAAACTGGAAAAAATAATAAAATCAAATTCTAAAAATAAATTAACGATAAGTAATTGCAATTAAAACCGAAAGCACAACAGGCGTTTGGCAAGATTGCGAATTTTGTAGTAAATTCACGTTTACCTTTCGCAAGAAATTTTATCCTTAATAGAAAATAATCAGTTCCTAAGTTTAAAGAAATAATTCTCACAAAATCACTACCTTAGCACATCAAATTTACAACTATGCTAACACTAATCGCCGCAACATCAACTAACAATGCTTTGGGAAAAGACAACCAATTGGTTTGGCATTTACCAGATGATTTTAAACGTTTTAAAGCGCTAACTTCCGAGCATTATATCATTATGGGAAGAAAAACCTTTGAAAGTTTTCCAAAACCATTACCGAATAGAACGCACGTTATTATTACTCGTCAAAATGATTATATAGCACCAGAAGGATGTATGGTGGTTTCAAGTTTAGAAGAAGCCATAGAAGCGTGTCCAAAAAATGAAGAAATTTTTATTATTGGCGGTGGCGAAATTTATAAACAATCTATTGATATGGCTGATAAAGTAGAGCTTACTCGCGTGCATACAACTGTAGAAGCCGACACGTTTTTTCCAGAAATAAACCCAGAACAATGGGAACTTGTTTTTGAAGAACTACATCCAAATGATGAAAAACACGCCTTTGATTTTACGTTTCAAACTTTTATTAAGTCAAATCGTAATTCGTAAATTGTAATTCATAATTTTCAATTACTTTTGTACTTCAAAATCAAAACAATGTCTGAAAGCATAAAACCGTATCAAGATTCCGAAAAAGGTAAAAAAGAGCAAGTGGCTCAAATGTTTGATACCATTTCCGAAAATTATGATGGATTAAATAAAATAATTTCTTTAGGAACAGATGCTACCTGGAAAAAGAAGATTCTACAAATGGTAAAACTTCAACAGCCAACGTCGATTCTTGATATTGCTACCGGAACAGGCGATTTAGCTATATTATTTGCCGAAACTACTGCTACAGAAATTATAGGTTTAGATATTTCGCAAGGTATGCTTGATATGGGTAAGAAAAAAATTTTAGAAAAAAACTTAGCTTCAAAAATTCAAATGGTTTTAGGTGATGGCGAAAAAATTCCCTACACAGATAATTATTTTGATGTAATCACCGTGGCATACGGAGTTAGAAATTTCGAAAATCTTGAAAAAGGGCTTTCTGAAATACTTCGTGTATTGAAACCAAATGGCACTTTTATTATTTTAGAAACTTCTGTTCCTACTACATTTCCTTTTAAACAAGGGTATTATGTGTATACCAATTTTATTATGCCAACCATAGGAAAACTGTTTTCTAAAGATAAAGCTGCGTACAAATATTTATCTACTTCCGCACAAAATTTCCCTTTTGGCGAAGCGTTAAACAATATTTTACGAAAAATTGGGTTTATAGAAGTAAAGCACGAACCTCAAACAATGGGCGTAGCTACAATTTATAAAGCATCAAAAAAGTAAAAAATGCAAGTTAGATATCTTATTTTTATTTTATTATTCGCACTGAAATCTTTCGCTCAGGGCGGTACCTTTGGTAAAAATCCAATTATAAATGATGAAAATTTTGAGAAGAAAAAAATTCATTTTGGGTATTATTTAGGGTTTAGCAGTTATAATTATCAATTTAATTATAAAACGGTTGGAAAAGATATTGAGCTGAAGCCAGCTACTGGTTTTAATGTTGGTTTGGTAGTCAATTTAAGATTAAGAGAATTTTTCGATTTGCGTTTCGAACCTGGTTTTTATGCCACGCAACGTAATTTAATTTACCCAAATATTGAAGACCGTGTTGATAAATTAAGAGAAGTAAAAGCAGCCAATTTACATTTTCCATTATTGTTAAAATATTCTGCATTACGAACTGGAAATGTATGTCCATATTTAGTTGGAGGTGTATCTTCTACTTTAAATTTAGGAAGTAACGAAAAAGCTACAGATGATAATTCCGCAAATAGATTCCGAGTAAAAACCTGGACGCAAAATTACGAAGTAGGTTTTGGATTGGATTTATATTTAGAATATTTTAAATTTTCTCCATCTATCCGTGGTGTTTTTGGAACGGGCGATGAATTAATTCGCGATGTGGATCCAAATTCTCCTTGGACAGGAAATATTAAATCCATGCAAACCAGAGCTGTTTTTGTTAACTTCACGTTCCATTAAGTCGTAAAGTTTATTTTTTATTCACTTCTTTTAAATTCCGATAAAAATATCGCAGTGGCTGTAGCTACATTTAAACTCTCGGTTTGTTGTAAATTTCCAAATCTTGGAATCGCAATTTTTTGAGTAACTAATTGTTCTATTTCCGAAGAAATACCATTGGCTTCATTACCCATTACAAGTATGCCATTAGAAGGTAATTCTTTTTTATAAATGTTTTCGCCATCCATAAATGTTCCAAAAATTTCCAAATCAGTAGCTTTTAAATAAGCAACTAAATTGGTGTATTCTACTTGTACTCTGGCTAAACTTCCCATAGTAGCTTGTACTACTTTTGGATTATAAATATCTACGGTTTCTTCAGTACAAACGATTTTAGAAATACCAAACCAATCACATAATCTTATAATAGTTCCCATATTTCCTGGGTCTTTTATGTTGTCTAAAGCCAATTCTAATCCAGAAGTTGGTTTGAAAGTGGTTTCTTTTATTTCAAAAACAGCCAAACAATCATTTGCGGTAGTTAAAGCCGATATTTTTTTAAGTTCACTATCTAAAATAAGCGTTGCAGCGTGTTTTTTGTCAAACAAATCTGTTTTGGTTACAAATAAATGTTCAAGACTAAAATTAGCGTCAATAAGTTCTTGAATTACTTTTTTACCTTCCGCTATGAAAAGATTGTGTAACTTACGGTACTTTTTTTGCTGTAAACTATTAATTAGTTTAATTTGGTTTTTGCTAACCATAAAAAATTGTATTTTTGATAAAAATTAAGCGTTTGAAGAATCTCACTCCAAAAATAGCACTATTTTTTCTTTTTGGACTACTTTTTTACTCTTGTTCTGAAGTAAGAAAGCTCCAAAAGAAACAATTGCTTATTGAAGATAACGAAATTATAGTAAATAACAAATCTTCTAACTCAGAAGATTTGCACAATCAATTGTACCAAAAACCCAACAGTAAGTTATTGGGATTTAAACCCCGTTTGCAATTATACAATTTGAGTAAAAAAAATGCCGATTCGTCTTATCAAGCTTGGTTGCTAAAAAAACCAAATCGATTAGATAGAATGATTAAATTGTATTCTAAAAAGCAAGTAAATCGTTTGGGTAAATCGTTTTTGGTTTCTGGATATAGTGATTTTTTCAAGGAAGTAGGAGAAGCGCCTTCTATTTTAGATACGGCAAGAGTTAGAAAATCGGAAATTAGATTGCAATCGTATCAATTTAATAGAGGATTTTTTGATGTGAAAGTAGCATCTAAAATCGATTCGTTAAAAAATAAAAAAGTAAAAGTTACGTATCAAATAAATACAGGTAAACCCTATGTAATTGATAGTATTTTTAGAAATATTGAAACACCTATTGTCGATTCATTATATCAAAATATTTCTGGAAATTCGTTAATAAAAACAGGAGAAACGTATACTGCCGAAAATATTAGTAACGAGAAAAAACGAATTGCCACAGAATTTAGAAACAGAGGATTGTATCATTTTCAAGAAAATTATATTAAACGTCCTGATGTGGATACAATTGGTAAAGCTAATAAATTGAACATTACGTTTAATATTGGAAATAGGGTAGTAAAAAGAGGCGATTCTACTTTCACCGAACCGTTTAAGCTATATAAAATCAGTAAAGTCAATGTTTTTACAGACAAACAAGTAAAAGAGAAAGCCATCGGAATTGATAGTATTTCGTACAAAAAAATTAATTTTTACAGTTCTGGGAAACTAAAATATAAACCTAAAGCATTAGTAAATGCTATTTTTATTGAAGAAGGAAAACTATTTAGTGATCAAGATAAAACACTAACTACAAGAGCATTATCTAATTTAAGAGTATTTGCGTATCCTCGAATTCAATATGTAGAAGACGCTACAGGAAACGGTTTAATTGCAAATATTATATTAACTCCATTAAAAAAATATAATTTCAATATTAAAGGCGATTTTACGCAATCTAACATTCAGTTGTTTGGTATTTCTGGATTTACAGGAATTACGTTTAGAAATTTATTTAAAGGCGCCGAAATTTTAGATTTTTCGTTGCGAGGTAATTTGGGTTCCTCTAGAGATGCCAGCATAAAAAATAGTACGGATGCTTTTTTTAATATACTTGAATATGGTGCTGATGTAAAATTAAGTTTTCCAAGAATTTTCTTCCCTATAAATACGAATAAAATTATTAGTAAAGAATCGTTACCAAGTACTTCTATTACCTTAGGTTTATCAAAACAAACAAATATTGGTTTGGATAAAGAAAATTATTACGGAAGTTTTTATTACGATTGGGGATTAAATAAAGATGAAACTAAAAAGTTTAAGTTGGATTTATTTAACTTACAATTTGTTAAAAATTTAAATATTGATAATTATTTTAACGTGTATAATTATTCATACAATACGTTAAATAATTTAGCACAAACGTATAATACAAATGCTGCATTTGAAGACGACGCTGGAAATTTGACTTTTTCTGGAGCGGTAGATTTTATTAATGAAGTAAAAAGTGGTGGCATTAACGTAGCTGATGAAACGGATTTTAAAACCATCAACTCCATTGGAGAAAGAAGAAAAAGATTGATCGAAAACAATTTGATTTTATCATCAAGTTTTTCTTATAATTTAAGTACCAAAAGAAGTGTTAATGATGTTCAGTTTTACAATATTAAAGCAAAAATTGAAAGTTCAGGAAATATTTTAAATGTAATTGCAAAGCAAAAAAAAGAAGCCTTAAATAGTAACGACAATCAAACTGTTTTTGGTGTAGAATATGCGCAATATCTTAAAACGGAATTTGAATACATTAAACACTTACAGTTATATAAGAAAAGTTCCTTAGCATTTAGATTTTTTGGAGGAGTGGCTGTTCCATATGGAAATTCAAATTCGGTGCCTTTTTCAAGAAGTTATTTTGCAGGTGGAAGTAATGATAATAGAGGATGGCAAGCCTATTCATTAGGCCCTGGATCAAGTTTAAGTGTAAACGATTTTAATGAAGCCAATTTAAAACTTTCTTTAAATTTAGAATACCGATTTAATATTTTTAATAGCTTAAATGGTGCTTTATTTACGGATGCTGGAAATATTTGGAATGTTTCAGATAACGTAGAAGATGAAAAATTAAAATTTAAAGGAACAAAATCTTTTCAAGAGGTTGCTTTAGGTACTGGTTTTGGACTTAGATATGATTTTGGTTTCTTTGTAATTCGTGGCGATTTAGGTTTCAAAGCTTACAATCCTGCTAAAGAATATTCGCAAAGATGGTTGAAAGATATGAACTTTTCTAAAACTGTTTTTAATATAGGTATCAATTATCCTTTTTAAAATTAATAAAATTCTTACTTTTGTAAATTCAAAAAAACAACATAAATAAATTATCAATAAATAAAAACGTATGAGTCATAATATCAAACCTGGAGTAGCCACTGGAAATCAAGTTCAAGAAATTTTTAATTACGCGAAAGAAAAAGGATTTGCTTTACCAGCTGTAAACGTTACAGGAAGTAGTACAATAAATGGTGTTTTAGAAACAGCAGCAAAATTAAATGCACCTGTAATTATTCAGTTTTCAAACGGAGGCGGTCAGTTTAATGCTGGAAAAGGAATGTCAAATGTTGGTGAAAAAGCAGCTATTTTAGGATCTATTGCTGGTGCAAAACACGTACATACTTTAGCTGAAGCTTATGGCGCAACCGTAATTTTACATACAGATCATTGTGCAAAAAAATTATTACCTTGGATTGATGGTTTATTAGATGCTTCTGAAAAAAATTTTTCAGAAACAGGAAAACCATTATATTCTTCTCATATGATTGATTTATCTGAAGAACCAATTGAAGAAAACATTGAACTTTGCAAGCAATATTTAGCAAGAATGAGTAAAATGGATATGACTTTAGAAATTGAATTGGGAATTACTGGTGGAGAAGAAGACGGTGTAGATAATTCAGATGTGGATAGTTCTAAATTGTACACACAACCAGAAGAAGTTTCTTATGCATACGAAGAGTTAATGAAAATTAGTCCACGTTTTACAATTGCTGCTTCTTTCGGAAATGTTCACGGTGTGTACAAACCAGGAAATGTAAAATTAACACCTAAAATTTTAAAAAATTCGCAAGAATACGTTCAAAATAAATTCAATACAGGTGCTAATCCAGTAGATTTTGTTTTCCACGGAGGTTCAGGTTCTACGATTGAAGAAATAAGAGAAGCCATTTCGTATGGTGTAATCAAAATGAACATTGATACCGATTTACAATTTGCTTTTACAGAAGGAATTAGAGATTATATGACCTCTAAAATCGATTATTTAAAAACACAAATTGGTAGCCCTGAAGGAAGCGACAGTCCAAATAAAAAACATTACGACCCAAGAAAATGGATTCGTGAAGGAGAAGTTACTTTCAATACAAGATTAGAACAGGCTTTCGCCGATTTAAATAACGTAAATACATTATAGTCATCAAGTCAAAAGTCGAATGTCTGAATGTTTTCAGATTTGTTTGGCTTTTGACTTTTGACTTTTAACTTTTGACTTGAAAAATTATGGCTTGGTTTAAAAGAAAAGAAAAAGGGATTACAACCGCAACTGAGGATAAAAAAGATGTACCGAAAGGATTGTGGTACAAATCGCCTACAGGAAAAATTGTAGATTCAGAAGAATTAGAAAGAAACTTATGGGTAAGTCCAGAAGACGATTATCACGTACGAATTGGTAGTGCTGAATATTTTAGAATTTTATTTGATGATAATGAATTCAAAGAATTAGATGCTAATTTAACTTCAGTAGATTCATTAAAATTTGTGGATACTAAAAAGTATAGTGATCGTTTAAAAGAAGTTACCGAAAAAACCAAACTAAAAGATGCGGTAAGAACTGGAGTAGGAAAATCTAAAGGAAATGACATTGTTATTTGTTGTATGGATTTTGCTTTTATTGGTGGTTCGATGGGCGCTGTAGTTGGTGAAAAAATCTCAAGAGGTGTCAATTATGCTATCAAAAATAAATTACCATTTGTGATGATTTCAAAATCAGGTGGAGCACGTATGATGGAAGCAGCACAATCATTAATGCAATTAGCAAAAACGTCTTCTAAATTAGCTCAACTTGCAGAAGCTCAATTACCTTATATTTCTTTATGTACTGATCCTACAACGGGAGGAACTACTGCTTCTTATGCTATGCTTGGAGATATTAATATTGCAGAACCAGGTGCTTTAATTGCCTTTGCGGGACCACGTGTTGTGAGAGATACAACCGGTAAAGATTTGCCAGAAGGTTTTCAAACCTCAGAATTTTTATTAGAACACGGTTTCTTAGATTTTATTTCACATAGAAAAGAATTAAAAGATAAAATTAATTTATATATCGATTTAATCTTAAACAAAGATATAAGATAAAAACAAAAATCCCGATTTTCATTTGAAAATCGGGTTTTTTTATTCTTGCTTTAGAAAATATTAAATTCCAAAGGCAGTTTTAATATCTGCTACACGGTCTAATTTTTCCCAAGTAAATAATTCAACTTCAACTGTTTTTACAACACCGTCTGGTGATTTAAACGTTTTTGTTACTACTTCATTTTTACGTCCCATATGTCCGTAAGCAGCAGTTTCACTATAAATTGGTGTTCTTAATTTTAAATTTTGCTCAATAGCATAAGGTCTTAAATCAAACAATTGTGCTACTTTATCTGAAATTTGAGAATCTAATAACCCATTTTTAGCTGTTCCGTATGTGTTTACATAAATGTTACAAGGTTTTGCAACGCCAATAGCATATGAAACTTGAACTAAAACCTCGCTTGCCACACCTGCAGCAACCAAGTTTTTCGCAATATGACGCGCAGCATAAGCAGCACTTCTGTCAACTTTACTTGGATCTTTACCTGAGAAAGCACCACCACCGTGAGCACCTTTTCCGCCATAAGTATCCACGATAATTTTTCTACCTGTTAATCCAGTATCTCCGTGTGGTCCTCCGATTACGAATTTTCCAGTTGGGTTAATGTGGTATTCAATTTTATCATTAAATAAATGCGCATATTGAGGATATTTAGCTAAAATTCTTGGAATTAAGATGTCAATAATATCTTTCTTAATTTTTGCAAGCATAGAAGTTTCTTCATCAAAATCATCGTGTTGTGTAGAAACTACAATAGAATCAATTCTTACTGGAACATTGTCATCATTGTATTCTAAAGTAACTTGAGATTTTGCATCAGGACGTAAATACGTAATGGCTGAATTTTCTCTTCTTAATTCTGCTAATTCTTGTAATAATTTGTGTGCTAAATCTAATGCTAAAGGCATTAAATCAACGGTTTCGTTTGTAGCATAACCAAACATAATTCCTTGGTCACCCGCACCTTGTGCATTTGCTTTCGATTCAAAATCTGTAGCTGCAGCTCTATCAACTCCTCTGTTAATATCATCAGATTGATCGTGAATTGCTGATAAAACCCCACAAGAATTGGCTTCAAACATATATTCGCTTTTTGTGTAACCAATTTTTTTGATTACATCACGTGCAATAGTTTGTACATCTAAATAGGTATTTGATTTTACTTCACCAGCCAAAATAACTTGTCCAGTTGTTACTAAAGTTTCACAAGCTACTTTTGACGATGGGTCAAATGCTAAAAAGTTATCAATTAATGCATCACTAATTTGATCTGCAATTTTATCTGGATGCCCTTCGCTCACAGATTCCGACGTAAATAAATAAGCCATAATTATAAATTAATATATAATAATTAACGAAAAAATTGCAAGGAAATACTAAAGTAGGGAAGTTTCTGCTTTAGCATTTTTTAACGAGGTTGCAATCAGTTCAAATTTTTCCTCTTTAATTCTGCTGCAAAGTTATAAAATCAATTTGAAATACAAATCATAAAAATTGATTTAAATTAAATTTTCAACAAAATCATTTATTTTATGAAAAATAATCTATTAATATTAATTTTAAATGAAAAATTATCTGAATTTATATCTGTAAAAATTAAATTTTAGAAAATATTTCTTTTTTCATTTTTTTTAGTACCTTTGCCCCGTTCATAAACATACTGATTGTTATCACGAAAGGTGGAGGGATTAGACCCATTGAAACCTTAGCAACCCTACTCTTGTAGAAGGTGCTACATTCTATTCCTAATAATATAGGAAGCAGATAACTTGAAAATTTCACATTTTTCGCTGATATCAATTTTAAGTTTATTTCGTGTTTTCATTTTTTTTGAAAGCAGTATAATCATTTTAAAATATAATTCCGTTGAAAATGTCAAATTCACCAGAAATACAACAAATTAAAAGCAATATACAACAAGCCATTAAAGAAAGAATTTTAGTTCTTGACGGCGCTATGGGTACTATGTTGCAACGCAATAAATTTGAAGAAGAAGATTTTCGAGGGGAACGATTTAAAGATTTTCCACATCAATTAAAAGGAAATAACGATTTACTTTCTATTACACAACCAGAAGCCGTAAAAGCAGTGCATCGTTTGTATTTTGAGGCAGGTGCAGATATTGTAGAAACCAATACGTTTTCTGGTACTACTATTGGTATGGCCGATTATCATATGGAAGATTTGGTGTACGAATTAAATTACCAATCGGCAAAAATTGCAAGAGAAGTGGCTGACGAATTTACAGACAAGCCTCGTTTTGTAGCAGGATCTATAGGACCAACTAACAGAACGGCTTCTATGTCGCCAGATGTAAATGATCCTGGTTTTCGTGCCGTAACTTTTGACGACTTACGAATCGCATACAAACAACAAGTTGAAGCTTTAATTGATGGTGGTTCGGATGTGCTTTTGGTTGAAACTATTTTTGATACATTAAATGCAAAAGCGGCACTTTTCGCTATAGAAGAAGTAAAAGAAGAACGAAATATTGATATTCCAATTATGGTTTCAGGAACCATTACAGATGCTTCTGGAAGAACTTTATCTGGACAAACCGTCGAAGCTTTTTTAATTTCTATTCAGCATATTCCTTTGTTAAGTGTAGGATTTAATTGCGCTTTAGGAGCCGATCAGTTAAAACCTTATTTAAAACGCTTGGCACAACATACACAAATAAATATTTCGGCACATCCAAATGCGGGTTTGCCAAATGCTTTTGGAGAATACGACCAAACACCAATGGAAATGCAGGCTTTAATTCGGGACTATTTACAAGACAATTTAATAAATATAATAGGAGGTTGCTGCGGTACAACTCCAGAACACATTAAATTAATTGCAGAAGTTGCCGCAGAGTTTAAGCCAAGAAAATCAGAATAAAACAGTCATTTAGCATTTTACTATTCTAAATGAATTTTAAAAAAGCAAAAATGAAAAACAGCATAATCAAAATAAAAAAATATGTTTCAAAAAGTAAAATCTTTTGGAAAGAAGTAAAAGAAAATTATAAAAAAATAAGCAGTATTCTTTAAGATTAGCCTGCCAGATTATAAAATAAAATGTCAAAAAAAACTAAAATAAATTTACAACTTTCAGGTTTAGAACCACTCTTTATTAACGAAGATTCTATTTTCGTAAATGTTGGAGAACGAACCAATGTAACAGGTTCTCGTAAATTTCTTCGATTAATTAAAGAAGAAAAGTATGATGAAGCACTTTCGATTGCTCGAGAACAAGTGGAAGGTGGTGCCCAAATTATCGATGTTAATATGGATGAAGGAATGTTAGATGGCATTTATGCTATGACAAAATTCCTAAATTTAATTGCTGCCGAACCTGATATTGCTCGTGTTCCTGTAATGATTGATAGTTCGAAATGGGAAATTATCGAAGCGGGTTTAAAAGTCGTACAAGGAAAAGCGGTCGTAAATTCAATTTCACTTAAAGAAGGCGAAGCGGTTTTTGTACATCACGCCAAGTTAATTAAGCGATATGGTGCAGCAGTAATTGTTATGGCTTTTGATGAAGTCGGTCAAGCAGATAATTACCAAAGAAGAATTGAAATTTGTAAAAGAAGTTATGATATATTAGTCAACCAAGTCGGTTTTCCTGCCGAAGATATCATTTTTGATCCGAATATTTTTCCAGTAGCAACTGGAATGGACGAACATAAATTAAACGCTTTAGATTTTTTCCAAGCTACAAAGTGGATTCGTGAAAATTTACCTTATGCGAATGTTTCTGGTGGGGTTAGTAACGTTTCATTCTCCTTTCGAGGAAATGATAAGGTACGTGAAGCGATGCACTCTGCTTTTCTATATCACGCCATTCAGAATGGGATGACTATGGGAATTGTTAATCCTGAAATGTTAGAAATTTACGATGAGATTGATCCTGTTTTATTAGAACACGTAGAAGATGTTCTTTTAAACAGAAGAGAAGATGCTACCGAACGTTTATTAGATTTAGCCGAAAGTTTTAAAGGCGATTTCAAGGTAAATGAAAAAGCAATAGCCGAATGGCGAAATGGTTCAGTTCAAGAACGATTAACGTATTCGTTAGTAAAAGGATTTGATGAATTTATTGAAATTGATGTAGAAGAAGCCAGATTAACCGCCAATAAAGCCATTGAAGTGATTGAAATCAGTTTAATGAATGGTATGAACGTGGTTGGCGATTTATTCGGAAGTGGAAAAATGTTTTTACCTCAAGTGGTAAAATCAGCACGAGTTATGAAAAAAGCTGTGGCGTATTTATTACCATTTATTGAATCCGAAAAAGATGCAACCGCTTCTTCATCAGCTGGAAAAGTATTGATGGCAACTGTTAAAGGTGATGTTCACGACATTGGAAAAAACATTGTTTCAGTAGTTTTGGCGTGTAATAATTTTGAAATTATCGATTTAGGCGTTATGGTTCCGCCAGAAAAAATTATTGATGCCGCCATTAAAGAAAATGTAGATATCATCGGTTTAAGCGGACTAATTACGCCTTCTTTAGACGAAATGGTGTATTTGGCCAAAGAAATGAATAAGTTAAACATCAAAATTCCAATAATGATTGGTGGCGCAACCACTTCACGCGCACATACAGCTGTTAAAATTGCTCCGGAATATACTGCTACTGTTGTTCACGTTAATGATGCATCAAGAGCGGTAACTGTGGCTTCGAATTTATTAAATACGGAAACAAAAATGTCGTATTCAATTGCGTTACGCGAGGAGTACGATGCATTACGTGATGGCTATTTAAATAGAGCAAGAGAGAAAAATTTCTTAACGATTGAAGAAGCTCGTAAAAATAAATTAAAGATAGATTGGAACAATTACGAAGCTATAAAACCTAATTTTATTGGGACGAAAATAGTTGAGGTAGCATTATCAGATTTAGTCGATTTTATCGATTGGACACCGTTTTTTCAATCTTGGGAATTGTTTGGAAAATATCCTGCAATATTAACTGATGAGGTAGTGGGTGAACAAGCATCAGATTTGTTTAAAGATGCGCAAAATATGTTGTCAAAAATTGTCTCTGAAAAATGGTTTACAGCTAAAGGAATTTTAGGAATTTTTCCCGCCAACACCATAAATGATGATGACATTGAAATCAGCCCCCCAACCCCCGAAGGGGGAGCTCCCGACTTTGTGGATAAGTATGGATGGGAAACTGCAGGCTCTGAATTGTATAGCGTTTTAAAAGAAAAAGCAAAAGAAATGCGTAACAAACCCACTGAAGCAGAAAAAATGCTTTGGAATGTTTTGAGCAATAAAGGAATTGAGAATTATAAATTTAGAAGACAGCATATTGTTGGTGAATATATTGTAGATTTTATTTGTTTAGAAAAAAGATTAATTATAGAAGTAGATGGTGCTGTCCACAATGATTTAGCACAAATCGAACACGACAAACAAAGAACCGAATGGTTGGAATCTAAAGGTTTCAAAGTAATAAGATTCACAAATAATCAAGTCCTCTCAGATTTTTTCAACACAATAGAAAAAATTCGCAAAGGATTAAACACAATCTTGGTAGCTCCCCCTTCGGGGGCGGGGGGGGCTTTTCTTACACTAAGACAACAATCGCAAAAAACCGCAGGAGCGCCTAACATCGCTTTGGCCGATTTTATTGCTCCAAAAGATTCAGGTGTTCAGGATTATATGGGTTGTTTTTGTGTTACAACTGGTTTTGGCGTAGATGAAAAAGCGGCAGAATTTGAAAAACAATTAGACGATTATAATGCTATTTTAACCAAAGCTTTAGGCGATAGATTAGCAGAAGCTTTCGCAGAATATTTACATTTAAAAGTTCGAAAAGAAATTTGGGGATACGCTTCTGAGGAACAACTTTCAAATCAAGAATTAATTAAAGAAAATTACAAAGGAATTCGTCCAGCGCCAGGTTATCCAGCCTGTCCAGATCATTTAGAAAAGCCAACTATTTGGGATATTTTAAAAGTGGAGGAAAATATTGGTGTGAAATTAACTGAAAGTATGGCAATGTGGCCGGCTTCTTCAGTGTCAGGATACTATTTTGCTCATCCAGAAAGCAAGTATTTTGGGTTAGGAAAAATAAAATCAGACCAAATAGCAGATTACGCAAAAAGAAGAAATATATCAATAGAAACAGCAACTAAATGGTTAGCACCAAATATTGCAGATTAATTCAAGGTAATAGGCAAAAGGTATAAGGTAAATAGGCTACCAAATACCCAAAACCCAAAACCCAAAACCTAAAAAAAATGAAAGTAACACAACATATCCAAAACGCCAACGGAAAACCTTTGTTTTCTTTTGAAATTTTACCGCCTTTAAAAGGTCAAAATATTCAATCTATTTTTGATAGTATTGATCCGTTAATGGAATTTAATCCGCCATTCATTGATGTTACGTATCATCGAGAGGAATATGAATTCAAGGAATTAGAAAACGGTTTATTACAAAAGAAAATTGTAAAAAAACGTCCTGGAACGGTAGGAATTTGTGCAGGAATTCAAAATAAATATAATGTGGATGCTATTCCGCATATATTATGTGGTGGTTTTACGAAAGAAGATACCGAAAATTTATTAATTGATTTAGATTTCTTAGGAATTGATAACGTGGTAGCGCTTCGTGGTGATGCGGTTAAAAGTGAAATTTATTTTAAACCAGAAAAAGAAGGTCACGTTTTTGCTTCTGAATTGGTTTCGCAAATTAATGATTTAAATAACGGTATTTATTTAGATGCCGATTTGCAAAATTCATCTAAAACTGATTTTTGTATTGGTGTTGCAGGATATCCCGAAAAACATATGGAAGCACCAAGTTTAGATAGTGACATTCATTTCTTAAAACAAAAGATTAAAAACGGTGCGGATTATATTATTACGCAAATGTTTTTTGATAATCAGAAATTTTTCGAATTTGTTGCGAAGTGCAGAGCGGCTGGAATTACTGTTCCTATTATACCAGGTTTGAAGCCCATTTCAACAAAAAAACAACTAAATTTAATTCCACACCGATTTAGCATCGAATTACCAGATGATTTAATTATGTCGGTTGTGAAAGCTAAAGATAATGATGCGGTAAAACAAATTGGTATTGAATGGTGTACACAACAAAGTAAAGAACTTGTGGCGACAGGAATACCAGTGCTTCATTATTACTCTATGGGTAAAGCGGAAAACATCAAAGCCATTGCCAGTCAAATATTTTAATTTCAATTTTCTTTGTAATTAAACTTCATAAACTATATTTGTCTGAATTATTTTTATGAAGCATTTTTTACTTTTATTCATTTTTGGAATTTCGTTTTCACAAAATCAATCGGACGCCTATTATGTAGATGTTCAAGGATTTCGTGGAAATGTTTTCAAACATACACCAGAGGTTAGTCATTTGGCAACCGGACATCCAGAAGGGTTTTTGGTGAGTATAAATAAAAAATCATCAGGTAAAATAGAATGGCAGCAAGTTTATGGTTATCCAGATTATGGAATTTCTTTCCAAGCTATCGACTTTAAAAATAACTATTTAGGTAAAAATTATGCGATAGGGTTACATTATAATTTTTACTTTTTAAAAAGACATTTACTTTTTAGAGTTTCACAAGGAATTGGATTTACAACAAATCCGTACGATAAAGAAACCAATAATAAAAACAACGCTTTTGGTTCAAAGTTATTAGACAACAATTACATTTTATTACAATATCAAAAGCAAAACCTTCTTGGACCAATTGGTTTGCAAACAGGATTTATGCTTACCCATTTTTCGAATGCACGATTTAAAGCGCCAAATAGCGGTATAAACAGTTATTCATTTAATTTTGGATTGAATTATAATTTTGATAAAGACAAAACGATTATAAAAGATAGTTTGCCAAACACAAAATCGTATGCAGAAAAAATTAAATATAATTTAGCCTTTCGAACAGGAATTTCAGAAGCGCCAGTAGTTGGGATTGGTCAGCGTCAGTTTTATCACATTGGTTTATATGCAGACAAGCGATTTAATAGAAAAAGTGCCATACAATTAGGAACAGATGTGTTTTTTTCAAGATATTTAAAAGATTATATTCAGTTTTCTTCAGTAGCCTTTCCAGATAAAAAACCAGTAGACCCAAATACGGATTATAAAAGAATTGGCGTTTTTGTGGGTCACGAATTATTTATTAATAAACTATCCATTGAAACGCAATTTGGATATTATGTATACAAACCTTTTAAATATGATATTGATATCTATCAGCGATTGACGTTAAAATATTATATCAATAAAAATATATTTACAGGAATTGGTTTAAAAACGCATAAAGCAAAAGCGGAAGCGGCAGAACTAACTTTAGGAATACGATTATGATAAAAAAATATATACTTTTTGCTTTTGTGTTATTCCTTTCAGGTTGTGGAATTTCTGAAGATTGTATTAAAAATGCTGGTGATACTGTTACAAAAGAATATGCTATTTCTGATTTCGATAAAATTCGTGTGCATTCAGGAATTTCTTTGGTTGTAAAAGAAGGACCAGATTTTAAAGTCATCATTCAATCAGGCACAAATATAATCGGTAATATTGAAGTAACTAAACAAGGCGATTTTTTAGTAGTAAAAGACAATTCAACCTGTAACTGGACGCGTGATTTTAAAGCTGCAACTGTTTATGTAACGGCACCAAATATTTCCGAAATTCATAGCAAAACCGAACAAGATATTTTTTCAGATGGGACGTTGACTTTTCCAATTCTGAGATTATTTGCTTTAAATGAAGAAGAAGCCGGTACTGGCGATTTCTATTTCAATATAAATAATGCACAAACCGTAATTGAATCTAATCACGTGTCTAATTTTACAATTTCAGGAAATACTGCGGAATTATTGTGTAATTTCTATTTTGGTACGGGTAAATTTATGGGAGAAAATTTCATTTGTCAAAACATAAAAATCTTTCAACGTGGTTCTAACGATATGATTCTAAAACCCATTCAATCTATCTCAGGAAAAATTTTAAATACAGGAAATGTGATTCTGAAAAATAATCCACTAATTATAAATGTAGAACAATTGTTTTCAGGACATTTGATACTGAACTAAGCTTTCGTCTTCTCTCTAAATACTTTCTCTAAATTGCTTCCTAAATCAGCAAGTTGTGCATCTTCCACAATTTTTCCTTTGTGAATAATGATAATTCTATCGCAAATAGCTTGTACTTCCTGCATAATATGTGTAGATAAAAATACGGTTTTATCTTTTCCAATATTTTTAATTAATTCTCTAATTTCAACTAATTGATTTGGATCTAATCCTGTTGTTGGTTCATCTAAAATCAAAACATCTGGATTGTGAAGTAAAGCTGTAGCCAATCCTACACGCTGACGAAATCCTTTAGAAAGTTCGCCAATTTTTTTGTGACATTCTGGAGTTAAACCCGTCAATTCAATCACTTCTTGAATACGAGATTTATCTGTTTTATGAACATCAGCACTAAATTCTAAATATTCACGCACATATAAATCCAAATATAACGGATTGTGTTCTGGTAAATAACCAACCGATTGTTGCACGTTTTTCTGAGCAGAAGTAACGTCAAAACCATTTACAAAGGCTTCACCTTCATCTGCTGTTAAATAAGTAGTCAATATTTTCATTAATGTCGATTTTCCGGCACCATTTGGACCTAAAAAACCTACTATTTCGCCTTTTTTTACAGAAAAACTTACGTTGTCTAACGCTTTTTGTGTTCCGTACGTTTTGGTTATGTTTTTTACTTCTATTGACATATTCTTGTTTTCAACAAAAATAATAAATAAAAGCAATACTTTAATAGATAAATTTAAGTTAATATGGTTTTTATTGTTTAATTTTTTTGTAAATTTGTTCAACAAAATATTTATACTATGGCAGCACCTAAAAAAAAGAAAGTAATTACCGAAGATGTAATTGTTTCTGCATACACTGATTTTTGTTTAACAAACGCAAAAAAACCAAATTCGGTTTATGAATTTGCTAAGTTAAACAATATGGATGAAAGTGATTTTTATCACTATTTTGCTTCATTTGAATTGTTAGAAAAAAACTATTTTGTTTCGATGTTTGCTTATACATTAGAGTTACTTGAAAAAAATGAAGGATATCAATCCTATGATAGTGCTAATAAATTATCTGCTTTTTATTTTACATTTTTCGAAATGGCTACTGCAAATAGAAGTTTTATCATTCATTTATTGAAAGAAGATAAAAACCCAATGAAAAACTTAGGGAAGTTGTCTAAACTTCGCGAAGTATATTTGGATTATGCTCTAACTATTTTGGAAAAGCCAATTAAAATTGAACAAGAAACAGTAGTAAAAATTCAAGATAAAGTATTACAAGAAGCATCTTGGTTGCAATTTTTATCCATCTTCAATTTTTGGATGAACGATGAATCATCCAATTTTGAAAAAACCGATGTATTTATTGAAAAATCAGTAAAAGCGAGTTTCGATTTGGCATATAATATTCCTACACAAAGCATTATTGATTTTGGAAAATTTTTGTGGAAAGAACAAATGAACGGGATGTTTTCAAAATCATAAACACAACATAAAATAATGAAAAAAATAGATAGTATTCCAACAGGAAAGATGGAGCGTGTAACAAAATTAGTTACGACTGGAGTGAAAGTTGGAGGAAATTACCTTAAATATTATGGTGAAAAAGTAGTGAATCCGTCTTTAACTAAAGATAAATTACACGAAAGCAATGCCACAGATATATACGATGGGTTAAAGGAATTAAAGGGAAGTGCGCTAAAAGTTGCACAAATGCTTAGTATGGAAAAAAACTTATTGCCTCAATCTTATGTAGATAAGTTTTCGTTGTCGCAATTTTCTGTGCCGCCATTATCTGCACCGTTGGTTCGAAAAACATTTAAAACCTATTTTAAACAATATCCAGAAGAACTATTTGATACATTTTCTCCAGATTCCATTAATGCGGCAAGTATAGGACAAGTTCACAAAGCAACCAAAAACGGAAAAGAATTAGCTGTAAAAATTCAGTATCCTGGAATACGTGAAAGTATCGGATCTGATATTGCTTTAGTGAAACCAATTGCGGTAAGAATGTTTAATTTGCAAGGAACTTCTGATGAATATTTTCAAGAAGTTGAAGACAAACTTACCGAAGAAACGGATTATAAATTGGAAATATCTCAATCGATGGCAGTAATTATTGATTGTAAGAAAATTGATAACTTATTATTTCCCAACTATTACCCAGAATATTCTTCTGACAAAATTATCACAATGGATTGGATGAATGGAATTCATTTATCTGAATTTTGTTCGAGCAATGCCTCTCAAGAACAACGTGATAAAGTTGGACAAACGTTATGGAATTTCTATATGTACCAAATTCATCAGTTGAAAAAATTTCACGCTGATCCGCATCCGGGTAATTTTTTAGTTGATAAAAACGATAACTTAATTGCGATTGATTTTGGTTGTATGAAGGAAATTCCGAATGATTTTTATGTACCTTATTTTGAAGTGTCTACACCAGATTCTTTAAAAGATATGGACTATTTTACAAAAAAATTATTCGAATTAGAAATATTAAAAACAACAGATTCTCCGAAAGAGTTAGCCTTTTTTACTGATATGTTTCACGAATTATTAAGCGTGTTTACACAACCAATTCAAGCTGAAATATTTGATTTCGCACAACCTGAGTTTCAAGCTCAAATAGCTGCTTTAAGTGAGAAATTCGCAAGTGATAAAACACTACGTAAAATGAATGGAAACCGAGGTTCAAAACATTTTATTTATGTGAACAGAACCTTTTTTGGTTTATATAGTTTGATGTTTGACATCAAAGCAAAAGTAAAAATTAATGATTTCGAAAAATATTTAAATAATTAATACTAATGAAAAACTACATTATAATTGGAGGAAGTAAAGGTGTTGGCGAACAAATTGTAAAAGAATTATCTGAAAAAGGAAATTTTTGTCACGTTATTTCTCGTTCTGAGCCTACTTATGAATTTAATGGAAATTGGCATCAATTAGACGCTTTAGTAGACACGTTGCCCACTATCGATACTGTTGATGGTTTGGTATATTGCTTAGGAAGTATCAACTTGAAGCCTTTTAATCGTTTAAGTATAGAAGATTTTAATTCAGATTTAAATGTGAATTTTTTTGGTGCATTAAAAGCGTTTCAACACTACTTACCTGCGTTAAAAAAACCAGAACAAGCCAGTGTAGTATTCTTTAGTACGGTAGCTGTTCAATCAGGGATGCCATATCACGCAAGTATTGCTGCTGCAAAAGGCGCTGTTGAAGGTTTAGTAAAAAGTTTGGCTGCCGAATTAGCACCAAAAATAAGAGTTAATGCTATTGCGCCATCGCTAATTGATACTCCTTTAGCCGCTGGAATTTTACGTTCAGACCAAATTAGAGAAAATATGATTGCAAAACATCCTTTAAAACGAATATTAAATCCTATTGATGTTTCAAAAACGGCTTGTTTTCTTTTAACTGATAGTTCGAATGGGATAACGGGTCAAATTATCGTTCAAGATAACGGTTTGGTAAGTTTATGTTATTAAATATTTTATATATTTGTAATAGTATAAAAATCGCCACTAAATTATATAACCAATACGTTATATTAAAGTATATAAATTAATAAATCCCGATTTTTTTCGGGATTTTTTATTCAAAAAAAATGGAAATCACAAAAGAACACAAACAATGGTTGGTAGATTTAAAATTAAATCATCCTTTAGTTATAGCTGGGCCGTGTAGTGCTGAAACCGAAGAGCAAGTATTAAAAATTGCACACGAATTAAAAAATTCAGATGTTTCTATTTTTCGTGCTGGAATTTGGAAACCCAGAACACGACCTGGTGGATTTGAAGGCGTAGGTGAAATTGGTCTAAAATGGCTACAAAAAGCCAAAGCAGAAACTGGTTTGTTGATGGCCATAGAAGTTGCCAATGCCAATCACGTAAAATTAGCTTTACAATATGATATTGATGTACTTTGGATTGGTGCAAGAACAACTGTAAATCCATTTGCTGTGCAAGAAATTGCCGATGCATTAAAAAACACAGATAAAATTGTATTGATTAAAAACCCAGTGAATCCAGATTTATCTTTATGGATTGGCGGATTAGAACGCTTATATCAAGCTGGTATTAAAAATTTAGGAGTGATTCATCGAGGATTTTCAACCTATGAAAAAACAAAATATAGAAACAATCCAGAATGGCAAATAGCAATTGATTTACAAAATAGATTCCCGAATTTGCCTTTAATTTGTGATCCATCGCACATTACAGGTAAACGAGATATGATTCAGGAAGTTGCACAACAAGCTTTAGATTTAAATTACGACGGATTAATTATTGAAACTCATTTCGATCCAGATAACGCTTGGAGTGACGCTGCACAGCAAGTAACACCTGCGACTTTGAAACAAATTTTCATCGATTTGAAAATGAGAAAAGAAACAGATGAAAATGCAGAATGGAATAAAGAAATGGCTTTACAACGCGCCTATATTGACGAATTAGACACAAAATTAATTGAAATTTTAGGAAAACGTATGAAGTTAGCAGAGAAAATCGGACAACTTAAAAAGGAGAAAAACGTAGCGATTTTGCAAAACAAACGTTGGAATGAAATTTTAGGAAGAATGATTGTAGATGGCGAAAATAAAGGACTAAACGAAGAATTTGTATTGAAAATTTACAAAGCGATACATCAAGAAAGTATTGCTCATCAGGAAATAGTATTTAAAAGTTAAAAGGCCATAACAACGTTATAGCCTTTTAATTATTATTTATTTTTTTTAAAAATATATCGTGTTATAAAAATCCCTGTTCTATCATCTTTACCTCCGTCACTTTCTGCAGCACTTGACACATTAAATAATTCCCATCCTTCAACACTATATTTATTTAAAAGAGAAGTTATCATAGCATCATTAGAAGCGATATTTTGAAAATTTATTCCAACAAGACTATAAAAATTCAATAAAGTAGATTCTTTTAAATTATCAATTTTCACATCTGATCGATCACTTGTAGTTTTTTCCTTGCCATCAGCAGTTCTAACTGTAGTGAATTGTGTGTAATCTACTTCAGTACCGTTTTCAATAATTCTAGATCTACCTATTCCTCCTGGAACGACTGATTCTATTGAAGTTACAATTTTGTACTCAACTGTTTGTCCGAATGTTGTCATTGTATAAATGCACAATGCACAACTTAAAAATAATTTTTTAATCATAATTTTAGATTTAGGTTATAAAAGCAAATTTAAAAAATAAGAATATAATTTCAAAATTCATTTCAAACGTTTTATTATTTCGTTATCATAAGAAATCTTATATTTGCTATATTAATTTAAAATAATTCATGACAGGAACCGTTTATAAATCTACAGGAAGTTGGTATTACGTAAAATCTGATGATAACCAATTTTATAATTGTCGTATCAAAGGTAAATTTCGTATGAAAGGTATTAAAAGTACCAATCCTATAGCGGTAGGCGATGTGGTAGACTTTGATTTAGACGAAACCGTAGATGAAGTAAACGGAATTATTACGCATATTCACGATAGAAAAAATTATATCGTACGTAAATCGGTAAATTTATCTAAGCAAACACATATTATTGCCTCAAATATTGATATTGGCTTTCTAATTGTGACGATCAACAACCCAATAACTACAACAAGTTTTATTGATAGATTTTTGGTTACTGCAAAAGCATATGGAATTGAAGCGATTTTAATTTTCAATAAAATTGACACCTTTGACGAGGCTACTTTAGAAGAGCAATTGTATTTGCAACATATTTACACCGAAATTGGGTATAAATGTTTGCGTGTTTCGGCAACTGATAATAAAGGCGTTGCAGAATTAATGGATATTATGAAAGGAAAAGTATCTATGTTTTCAGGTCATTCTGGTGTGGGAAAATCAACGTTAGTAAACGCAATTGAGCCTACATTAAAATTGAAAACTAAAGAAATCTCTAATTCCCACGCGCAAGGGCAACATACCACTACTTTTGCTGAAATGTTTGATTTGTCAAATAATATTAGAATAATTGACACACCTGGAATTAGAGGTTTTGGTATGGTAGATATGGAAAAACAAGAGGTTTCAGATTATTTTCCAGAACTTTTTGCTTTAAAAGAAGCGTGTAAATTCAACAATTGTTTGCATAAAGAAGAGCCGCATTGTGCTGTAAAAAAAGCACTTGATGAAGATAAAATTACTTGGAGTAGGTACCAAAGTTATTTAAAAATTTTAGAAGGCGACGAAGAGCAATACCGTAATGATATTTACGGCGAAGACCGAATTGCCAGCGATGAAACCAGAAAATAATTTATAATTTACCATTATTTTGAAAGTAGTAATTCAACGTGTTTCAGAAGCTTCGGTTACAATTGACCAGAATATTGTAGCTCAAATAAATAAAGGACTTTTAATTTTAGTAGGAATTGAATCAGAAGACAATTTGGAAGACATTAATTGGTTGGTTTCTAAAATTGTATATCTTCGTATTTTCGGAGACGAAATGAATGTTATGAACCTTTCTGTAAAAGATAGTAAGGGCGAAATCATTGTGGTAAGTCAATTCACGCTTCACGCGTTAACTAAAAAAGGAAACAGACCAAGTTATATTAAAGCAGCAAAACCAGAAATTGCTATTCCTATATATGAAAAATTCGTACAACTTTTAGAATTGGAATTAGGGAAAAAAATCCAAACAGGACAATTTGGAGCCGATATGAAAGTAGCATTAGTTAATGACGGTCCCGTAACTATTATTATTGATTCAAAAAACAGAGAATAGTATGAAAAATATTTTAATAGAATTTTTAGCTAAATTTATACTTCATAGTACGATTTTTGGCATATTATTGTATTTTCTAAACGATTTAACTATAGAAAAAACCGTACTTACAGCATCTAGTTTCGGACTTATGTTGGCTTTGTTTAATATGTATCAAAATCACAAAAAAAAGAAATAAATGGACATACAAAATGCACAACTTGACGTTGATAATTGGATAAAAAACCACGGGGTTCGCTATTTCAACGAATTAACCAATATGGCACAGCTTACAGAAGAAGTAGGTGAAGTAGCTCGAATTATAGCAAGAAGATACGGTGAACAATCTGAAAAAGAATCGGATAAAAATAAAGATTTAGGCGAAGAATTAGCAGATGTAGTATTTGTCGTTTTATGTTTAGCCAATCAAACTGGAATTAATTTGCAAGACGCTTTTGATAAAAAACTCGACTTAAAAACCAATAGAGACCACGACCGCCATCAGAACAACGAAAAATTGAAGTAATTGTGAATCTAAAAATTCAAAATTCAAAATTCAAAATTCAAAATTTAATTTTGAAAATAACGGGTTCAAAGTCAGAAACGAATCGATTATTGCTGTTACAAGCATTATACCCAAATTTAGTTTTAGAAAACTCATCAACTTCCGATGACTCCGAAGTTATGATAAAAGCTTTGGGCGCCCAATACCCAATACCCAAAACCCAATACCCAAAAATAGACGTTCACCACGCCGGAACAGCAATGCGATTTTTAACTGCCTACTTTGCTGCACAAGACGGATTTGAAGTCCAACTTACAGGTTCTTCAAGAATGAAAGAACGTCCAATTAAAATTTTGGTTGATGCTTTAAATGAGCTTGGAGCTGAAATTTCGTATTTAGAAAAAGAAGGCTTTCCACCATTAAAAATCAAAGGAAAAAAACTTACAGAAAGCAAAGTTTCACTTCCAGCAAACGTGAGTAGCCAATATATTTCTGCTTTGTTGTTAATCGCACCAAAATTAGAAAACGGATTGGAATTAACACTGGAAGGCGATATAACATCGATTTCTTACATAAAAATGACATTGGCATTTTTAAATGAAATGGGTGTAGAAACATCATCTGCAGAAAATAAAATTACAGTAAAGCCGCAATCTGCAATTCAGAATTCAAAATTTACTATTGAATCCGATTGGTCTTCAGCATCGTATTGGTATTCAATTATTGCGCTTTCCGAAATTGGTACGCAAATTACCTTATCAAGTTTTAAAGAAAATAGTTTACAAGGCGATTTTGCTTTAGTAGAAATATATAAAAATTTTGGCGTAGAAACAGTTTTTTATACTAATCATATGCTTTTACGTAAAGTTGAGAACTTAAAACCTGAAACCTTAAACCTGAAACTTAAAAATAGTCCAGACATTGCACAAACTATTGCAGTAACTTGTTTTGGATTAGGAATTAGTTGTCATTTAACAGGTTTGCACACGCTGAAAATTAAAGAAACCGACCGAATTGAAGCTTTAAAAAACGAATTAAACAAATTGGGAGCTGCAATTTCAATTACCAATAATTCATTAGCCCTGGAGCAATCAGAAAATATAAAATCTAACATAAGAATTTCTACCTATCAAGATCACAGAATGGCTATGGCTTTTGCTCCTTTAGCTTTAAAAGTACCAATTATTATTGAAAATGCTGAGGTAGTTTCAAAATCGTATCCTACTTTTTGGGAAGATTTTAAGCAATTCGGTTTTTCAATAGAAGAAAACGCTTCTAATTAGATATCATCTTCTAAATACATTTTTCGGACACGTTTAAATAATTCACTTGAATATACAAAGTCGGTAACAGCGGCGTTATCGGTTTTAAAGATTTCTTTGTTAGAACCTTCCCATTCTAATAAACCGTTTTTTAGAAATACAATTTTTTCTCCAATTTCCATTACAGAATTCATATCGTGCGTGTTTATCACAGTAGTAATGTTATATTCTTTAGTAATTTCTTGAATTAAATTATCAATTACAATTGCCGTTTTTGGGTCTAAACCAGAATTTGGTTCGTCACAAAATAAATATTTCGGATTATTTACAATCGCTCTTGCAATCGCCACACGTTTTTGCATTCCTCCAGAAATTTCAGATGGTTTTTTATGATTGGCATTAACCAAATTCACTCTATCAATCACAAAATTCACTCGTTCTTTAATTTCAGAGGGCGATTTATTAGTGAACATTTTTAATGGAAAACCTATATTTTCTTCCACCGTCATACTATCAAATAAAGCACTTCCTTGAAAAACCATTCCAATTTCGGTACGAATGTCTCGCTTTTCATCTTTATTTAACTCTTTATAAATACGATTATCGAACGAAATATAACCGCTATCAATTTCGTGAACGCCTAATAATGATTTTATAAAAACCGTTTTCCCAGAACCACTTTGACCAATGACTAAACTGGTTTTGCCAGCTTCAAAACTTGTCGAAATGCCTTTTAGAATCATTTGATCACCAAAACTTTTTTGAATGTTATGTACTTCAATCATTAGCTTAAAAGTAATTGAGTTAAAATATAGTTCATTAAAATAATTACTACCGAGGTCCAAACAAACGATACCGTACTTGCCTTACCAACTTCTAACGCACCACCTTTCATATAAAAGCCGTGAAAAGAAGGAATTGTAGCTAACAAAAAGGCAAACATTAAAGTTTTAATAAACGCATAAACAATATGGAAAGGAATAAATTCTTTTTGAAGTCCTATTATAAAATCGGTGCTTGAGGTAAAATCGCCATAAACGCCTGCCAAATAGCCGCCAAAAATACCTAAAAACATAGCAATTCCAATTACGAAAGGATATAATAAAACCGCTATCATTTTTGGAAAAACTAAATAATTTAACGCGTTTACACCCATAACTTCTAAAGCTTCTATTTGCTCCGTAACGCGCATAGATCCAATACTTGACGTTATAAACGAACCCATTTTTCCCGCCATAATGATAGAAATAAAAGTAGGGGCAAATTCTAACACAATTGATTGACGTGTAGCAAATCCAATTAAATATTTTGGTATCAGTGGATTGGTTAAGTTTAATGCCGTTTGAATTGCAACAACACCACCCACAAAAAACGAAATGAAACATACAATCCCCAAAGAATCAATAATCAAATCGTCAATTTCTTTTAGGATAAGTTGTTTCATCACAGACCATTTTACAGGACGATTAAACACCTCTTTTAGCATTATAAAATAACGACCAATTTGCGATAAATATCTAACGAGCATCATTAATTAGGGTACGATTTATTTGTTTTAGTATTCAGTAAAAATACTGTTTTAATTTTATTTTAATAGTTTAAAACAACTTTTCTTTCATTTTTTTCCATCTATAATTTCTAATCCATTTGGCTTGTTCTGGAGTAACAAATAAAGGTTTTTCTGAAGATTTTGATTTCCAAAAACCCATAATATAATCAATAAATAAAAAAGGTTTTCCTTTTCTTGAAGATAATTTTAAAGAGGCAACTGCGGTTATAATAAATCCATAACCTAAACTGTAAAAGGCTTCACCTTGCTTATATCTTGCGGCTTTAGTATAACTGGCTCCGGTTGGTTTTAGGTGCTTTACGTGTAAACTTTCATCAGTAACGACTTTCCAATTGTAAAATTTACATAATAATTCGTCCACGGTATCCCAACCCATCGCAGGTTTTAATCCACCAATTTGCTTATATGTTTCTTTTCTATATGCTTTTAAAGCCCCTCTAATATGGTCTTTATCGGTTAAGTTTTCTAAAATCCAATCGCCATTTTTTTCAATATAGCAAAAACCACCAACCATTCCAATTGTTGTATCAGATTGAAAATGTTTTATAATGGTTTCGAAATAATTATTTGGAAAAATCAAATCGGCATCCACTTTCACAATAATATCGTATTGGTCATCAATGTGTTTTTCTCCTTCTTGAAACGCTTGAATTACTTTGCTTCCAGGAAGATGAATGGCATCAGATTTTTTATTTACTAAAGAAATAAACGGAAATTTTTCGGAAAAAGAAGATACAATTTCTGCAGTTTTATCTGATGAATTATCATTTACTACAATAATTTTCGATGGCAAAACGGTTTG
This sequence comes from Flavobacterium sp., assembly GCF_044361065.1. Classification (GTDB taxonomy): domain Bacteria; phylum Bacteroidota; class Bacteroidia; order Flavobacteriales; family Flavobacteriaceae; genus Flavobacterium. The sequence goes on along the minus strand of NZ_JBIKJI010000008.1, from coordinate 323 downwards.
TGCTAACAAAGATTGTAATGTTAAAGCCATAAATGCTTCTTCATTGTAAGCCGGAATGATAATATAGTATTTCATATTGAAAAATTCCAATTTTTAAAAATTCCAAATTCCAACTTAAATAGTAGAGTAATTTGGGATTTGGGATTTATATTTTGGGATTTCGTTCTGCGTAAACCAAATAATATCTCGGAGTAAACCATCTCAATAAAGGACGAAAACCAATTTTCTTTACAGGATGTGTAAATTTAACACGATCTACAATTTGAAATCCTGTTTTTTCTAGTAACCAGTCCAATTGCCAATCTTCAAATTCGTGATAATGT
>NZ_JBIKJI010000100.1:0-7919 GCF_044361065.1 Flavobacterium sp. | reverse complement strand
CCAATCAAGTGGAAAACGCAAAAGCTGAACCGCAAAAAGAAATCATCACTTTTGAAGATTTTGCCAAAGTAGATTTACGAATCGGGACGATTATTGAAGCCGAAAAAATGCCAAAAGCCAACAAATTATTAGTCTTAAAAGTAGATACCGGAATTGATGTAAGAACCATTGTATCTGGAATTGCAGAGCATTTTACACCAGAAGAAGTTATTGGAAAACGTGTAACGGTTTTAGTCAACTTAGCCCCAAGAGCTTTACGTGGTGTGGAAAGCGAAGGTATGTTATTATTAACCAATTCTGCTGAAGGAAAATTGGTTTTCGTAAATCCAGATACAGAAGGCGTGATTAATGGCGCGATGATTTCCTAATTTAAAAATTAAACACAGATTTCACAGATTAACACAAATTGAAAAAATCTGTGAAATCTGTGTTGAATAAAATACATTATGACCCCAAAAATAATCGCATTTGATGCAGACGACACCCTTTGGCACAACGAACCTTATTACGATGAGGCGCAAGAACGCTTTTGTGTGTTGTTTCAAGATTATGCCTCGCATCAAGAGATTTTAGGATTAATTTTGAATCATCAAGTCAACAATTTGCCGTTGTATGGTTTTGGAATCAAAGCGTTTACATTATCGATGATTGAAACGGCTTTGGAATTGACTAATCATCAAATTTCGGGTAAAGGTATTGAGCAAATTTTAGCTATTGGCAAAGATTTACTTCAAAAACCAGTGGAATTACTTCCTAACATCACTGAAGTTTTAGAACAATTGCAAGGAAAATATAAATTGGTCGTAGCCACAAAAGGCGATTTAAAAGACCAACATAGAAAATTACACGATTCGGAAATTGGCGCTTATTTTCATCATATTGAAGTGATGAGCGACAAAACCGAATTGGATTACGAAAAAATGTTAGCTCGTTTAGATTGTAAAGCCGAAGATTTTTTAATGATTGGCAATTCGTTAAAATCCGATGTTTTACCTGTGTTAAATATTGGCGGTCACGCCATTCATATTCCGTATCATACGACTTGGGAATACGAAAAAATTGATTTTGAAATTGAACATAAAAATTTCAAATCCGTTTCCAAAATTACTGAAATTTTACCCTTACTAAAATGAAGCAAATAATAGACCTCGCTACTTGGAACCGAAAAGAGCACTTTGAATTTTTCAGCAAATTTGAAGAACCTTTTTTTGGCACTACTATCCAATTTGATTGCACAAAAGCCTATCATAAAGCTAAAGAATTAGGCGTAAGTTTTTTTGTATATTATTTACACAAAACTATTGTTGCCGTAAATAAAATTGAAAATTTTAGGTACCGAATAGAAAATGAAAATGTGTATCTTTTTGATAAAATTAACGCGTCTGCTACTATTTTACGTGATGATAAAACGTTTGGTTTTTCAGAAATAGAATACGATGAAAAACTAAGCAATTTTGAATCTAATTTTATTAAAGAATCAAGTAGAGTGCAAAACACAACTGGACTTTTCACAAGAGAATATAATGAAAACATTATTCATTTTTCGGCTTTACCTTGGGTGAATTTCACTTCAATTTCACATTCAAGAAATTTTTCAATACCTGATAGTTGTCCGAAATTTTCATTTGGAAAAATGACAGATGAAAAGGGGGTGAAAAAAATTCCAATGGCAGTTTATGTGCATCACGGATTAATAGACGGATATCATTTAGGTTTGTTTTTTGAAGAATTTGAACGTTTAATGAATGAATAAGAAGAGCACAAATAAGCACTCTTCTTATCCTTCAAAATTTAAACGGCATTCAAAATCGCTAAAATATCTTCGCCAAATTTGTCTGCTTTTTGTTTTCCAAAACCCTTAATTTGTTGTAATTCGTCTAAATTACTTGGCTTATATAATGCTAAGTCAATTAATTCAGAATTGTGGCAAATCATAAATTTCTTCTGATTTAATTGTTCTGATTTTTCAGTTCTCCATTGATTTAAGTATCCGTAAACTTGTTTGTCATTCGGAAGTAAATCTTCGTACGACTTTCGTTCTAATCGTATAGGTTTCTCCTGTTGCTCAGTTTCATAATGAACAATAACAGACCAATGCGCCGGCTCGCTTTCCAAAAATTGGGTGCTGGATTTTTTAAATATTACTGTTTCTAAAAAAGTGTTTAATGTTTGTTGATCTTGCTCTAAAAATGCAGGATCTATGCGGATAGAAAATACACTAACTTGCATCTGAAATTATTTACCGATTAACAAAATTTCATTTGCAATTACTTCTGTAATGTAGCGTTTGTTTCCATCTTTGTCGTCGTAACTTCTGTGAGTTAGTTTGCCTTCAATGGCAATGTCTTTACCTTTTGTAACATATTTTTCAATAATTTCTGCTGTTTTACCCCAAGCCGTTACACGGTGCCATTGGGTTTGTTCTACTTTATCGCCATTTTCTCGATAATATACTTCGTTCGTGGCGATATTTATGTTTGCTAATTTTCTTCCTCCTTCAAGGTTTTTGATTTCTGGTTCTTGACCCACATTTCCGATTAATTGTACTGAATTTTTCATAAGGCTTATATGTTTAATTGTTTATTTATTTCGCGTTTCGTTAAGTTTTAGCTTAGGAAAAACGCTTGTTTTATGGCGTGTAAAATTTATTTTTTTGTTATTTAATTTTTTGAAACGCAGATTTAATAAATATAAAAAATCTTAGCGTTGAAATGTAATTGTTATTTACTTAATAAAACCAACTCGTTCGCGACAACTTCTGTAATAAATCGTTTGTTGCCGTCTTTGTCATCATAGCTTCTATGTGTTAATTTACCTTCTATAGCTACGTGACAACCTTTAGCAATTAATTTTTCAACAATTTCAGCTGTTTTCCCCCAGGCAGAAATTCGATGCCATTCGGTTTGTTCCACTTTTTCACCTTTAGCGTTGGTGTAATTTTCATTCGTTGCGATGGTAAAATTGGTAACTTTTCCTGATTCTAAGTTTTTGATTTCTGGTTCTTGTCCTACGTGTCCGATTAATTGTACTCTGTTTTTCATGGCGTGTAAAATTTAAATATTTATATAAATTAAAATTTGTTTATCGACTGAACTCGTTGTTTCATTTCGACAGTGCAAAGATGTGGCAAGAAAAAAACGTTACTCGGTTGTTATTCATTTAAAATCGATTGTAATTGTTTGTTGTCGTTTGTAAATGGAAAATAAAAAATCTAAAAGCATTCAATATTTCTATTTTTTTACTACTTTTATTGGACCTCAAATAAAAATATTATGAATAAAACTTGTTTAGAATGTCAAGATAAAATTGTAGGGAGAGAAGACAAAAAGTTTTGCAGCGATGGTTGCCGAAACGCCTACAACAATAAAATGAATAAAGATCAAACCAATTTGATGCGAAATATAAACAACAAATTGCGCAAAAATTATCGAATTTTAACCGAATTAAACCCAGAAGAAAAAACCAAAACAACCAAAAATAAATTAATTAGTAAAGGTTTTGATTTTGAATTAATTACTTCAATTTATACCACAAAAACTGGAAATGTATATTATTTTGTATACGATCAAGGTTATTTGGCAGTGGAAAATGAAGGTTATGTATTAGTAAAAAAATAAAATGAAAGTATCTATATTAGGTTGCGGCTGGTTAGGCTTCCCTTTAGCTAAAAAGTTAATTGATAATGGTTTTGAAGTGAAAGGCTCTACCACTTCTGAAAATAAATTAGCTGTTTTGAAATCAAATAAAATAGCGCCTTATTTATTGGAGCTTTCTGAAACTAAAATTAGCAAATCAATTACTGATTTTTTAAACGATTCTGAAATTCTAATTATAGATATTCCGCCAGGTTTAAGAAAAATTACAGAAACCACTTCTGAAAAAACATTTGTAAATAAAATAAAAACCTTACTTCCATTTATGGAGAATTCTACTATTGAAAAAGTGATTTTTATTAGTTCGACTTCTGTCTATGATGACACTGCTGCTATTCCAACTGTTAATGAAAAAACTGTTTTAAATCCAAATACAGAAAGCGGAAAACAATTAATGGAAGTCGAAAATTTATTGCGAAATAACTATAATTTTCAAACCACAATAATACGTTTTGGTGGTTTGATTGGCGAAGACCGAAACATAGTAAAAATGTTAACTGGAAAAACCAATGTTGCCAATCCAGATGCGCCAATAAATTTAATTCATCAAGAAGATTGTGTTGAAATTATTTGCGAAATACTAAAACAAAACTGTTGGAATGAAACTTTTAACGCAGTCGCACCCAATCATCCTACACGAAAAAAGTATTACACCGAAAAAGCTAAGCAGTTGCATTTGACTGCACCATTATTTAATGAAAATGACACTAATTTTGGGAAAATTGTTTCAAGTGAAAAATTAGAAAATGTTTTAGGATATACGTTTAAAAAAACAGCTTTATAAAAACTAATTTTTCATTAAAACAATCCATTTCCAATCTGCAGGATTTCCTACTCCAACGCTTGGCGTATATAAATATAAATGTACCACTCCAGTAGGATTTGAGATTAAATACTGTCTCACTTTTACCAAGTTTTGCACAGCCATCCATACCTGATTGTAGTCATTTCCTAAATTTGGTTGAGGTAAAATATGATTGAAGCTTGTTGATGGAAAAACAACGTCAGCTGTTAATACTGCCTCAAATTGATTGGCCGTTAGCATATTTTGTGGATGATGAATTTGTCCTAAACCCATCCAAATAATATCACCATCAAAAAGAATTTGATTAATTTCATCATATTTCAACTTAATATTTCCAAAATCAGTAGCAGGAACAGATTGATGAGAAATAGTAAATGAATTTGAATTTTCGGCATACGTAGTTTCTTTACCGCCCTGAAACGTATTTGTTAAATAATCTACTTTAAGCAGTAAAACTTTGTTAGGTTCATTTTGAGTTTCCTCAGTAGGCGCGTTTTCTTCTGAACAAGATGAAAATAATGAAACGAAAATAAATAAAATAAAAAGTAACTTTTTCATAAAATTATTTTTTTATATATGCTTATTAATGAATTACTTATGTAAAAATAATGATTTTTTATTAAATAAATTAAACTAAAATCATTTCATCATATGTTAAAATAGTTTCGTACCCTTTCGAATTAAAATAAGGTGTTGGATTTTCTTTTGAGAGTACCATAACGAAGTCGCCGCCCCAAGCGCCTAAACTTTTTATGGTGCCTTTAAAATCAGAAAACAAACGTTCTTTTACGGTTTCTAATTCTAAAATATCGCTTAATATAATTTCGTGATGTACTAATAAATCTTTGGTCGTTTCTAAATTTGGCGAAAGCAGCATTCTATTCGTAATCTCAGAAATAGTTGCTGTTTTTTTGGTTAAAAACTGTTGCTTATTCATATAATTTTGAATCGCGTGACGGCTGTTTTGTTTTTTATTTAAATATACAAAATAAATATTTTCCTTATATTTCGGATAAAAATCAACAACCTCAACAATGGGTTTCTCGTTTTCATCTAATTGATACGTAATTGGAAAATTATTACTGGCGCAAGCTATATCATAACCGCTACCACCAAAACTTTTCCTTAATAATTCAAACGCATCAATTTGTAACCATTGTGCAATATTATTAATTAAAGTAGAAGATGTACCTAAGCCCCAATTTCTTGGAAATGTGACCTCTGTTTCAATAATATATCCCGTTTCCGAAGTTAGAAAATTTGGGTTTTGAAGATGGGCTTGATGTAAAATTTCAACTAAAGTATGTTTTATGAGATGTTCTTCTTGAAAATTTTTAGCTGTTCGAATTTCCTCAAAAGTGAATTCAGTTTCAAACCAAACGCTTTTATCAGCATCCAAACTGGTCCAAAATATTTTTTTTTCTGCACACGAAGCAACGCGTAAATATTGACCAAATTTCGTTGGCAAGGCTAAAGCTTTGGCACCATTTAAGACCAAATATTCTCCAGTAATTAGGAGTTTTCCGTTAGAGTAGAATGTGTTTTTGTTAACCATATAAGTCATATAAGCTTTTTCTGTTTTTCTAAAACTTTATAAAGTAGGTTTAAGTTTTTACTTCGTAAATTTAAGTGATTTTATTATTTAAATTCATTATTGTCCGATAAAAATCAAATGAAATTTTGAGCCTATTTTTTTGCCACAGATTTCACAGATTTTATCCTTGATAATCCACTAAATCCGTGGCATCCGTGGCATCCGTGGCAAAATATTTCATTAGATTACATCACATTAAAAAATTAGGCAAAATATAATTTAAGCAGTTAAACAATTCGTAATCATAGCTTTAAAATTATATCAAAATTTTTAATCGGACAACAATGATTTAAAAACTTATATGACTTATATGTTTATTTTTTTCTCAACGTTTCCAAAAAATCCACCACTAAATTATGTGAAGCGGTTTTGTTTTCGAAATGTGCTAAAACTTGTTGCTTTTCTTCTTTAGTAGCTTGATGCTGATTTAAGATATTATTCAAATGCATTTTCATATGTCCTTGTTGAATTCCAGATGTGGTTAACGAACGTAAAGCTGCAAAATTTTGAGCCAATCCAGCAACAGCTACAATCTCCATTAATTCCGTTGCAGAGGGATTTCCTAACATTTCTAAAGAAAATTTGACTAATGGATGTAAATTAGTTAAACCGCCAACGGTTCCTAATGCTAAAGGTACTTCCAACCAAAACGTAAATATTCCGTTTTCTATTTTAGCGTGAGACAGACTTGTGTAGCTTCCGTTTTTACTTGCAAATGCGTGAACACCAGCTTCTACAGCACGGAAATCGTTACCAGTTGCTAAAACCACCGCATCAATTCCGTTCATAATGCCTTTATTATGCGTTACAGCTCTGTATGGCTCTACTTCTGCGATTTTTACAGCAGTTAGAAACTTTTCTGCAAATTCATTTGATGTGATGTTGGCATCTTCATTAAGTTCCGAAATAGGACAAGAAACTTCGGCACGAACTACACAATTTGGCACAAAATTACTCAAAATACTCATTACAATTTGAATCGATTGGATTCCAAATTCTTCTGATTTGTTTTTAAATGTTTTCGCAAATTGTTCTAAACAAGAATTGATAAAATTCGCTCCCATACTATCCTTAGTCTGAAAAGTAGTGTGCAATTGGTAATAGTTGTTTAATGCTGCCGTTTTATCTATTAGCTGAATATCTGAAATTCCGCCACCACGCTTTTGCATATTTTTGGTAATTCCTTCCGATTCAGAAAATAAAAACGGCTTTACAAAATTGAAATATTCAATAAGTTTTTGTTTATCACCTTCATACATAAAATGAACTTGACCAATTTTTTCAGTGCCTAAAATAGTCGTTTTAAATCCTCCTCGTGCTCCCCAAAATTTAGCAGCTTTACTTGCGGCTGCTACAACAGAGCTCTCTTCAATAGCCATAGGAATGGTATAATTTTTACCATTAATTGTAAAATTTGGTGCGACACCTAACGGCAAATAAAAATTTGTTAAAGTGTTTTCAATAAATTCGTCGTGTAGTTTTTGAAGTGAAGCATCAGAATTCTGATAGCTTTGTAATACTGCAATTGCTTCTTTTGGATTGGAAAAATGCTTTTCGGCGATCCAATTTATTTTTTCTTCTTTTGTTAGTTTTGAAAAACTTGTAGTATTTAGTGCCATTAATTTTGGATTAATTGACAAAGATAATAAAAGTAATTTTTAAAAAAATAAAACTTAGAAAGTAAAAAATTCAATATTTATTATGAATATGTCGTAAATTTTCACTAAAATTGGAGGTTTTTACAATCAAAAAATATGAGAAATTTTACAAGTATTCTATTATTGTTACTAACCTCTTCAATATCAGTTGTTGGGCAACAAAAATTAACTTTAGAAGAAATTTGGGGCGGCGCGTTTAGAACAAAAGG
>NZ_JBIKJI010000101.1:0-7919 GCF_044361065.1 Flavobacterium sp. | reverse complement strand
TATGATTTTTGTATAGTTTTTGTATAGTTTTTAATCTGTTTTTAATTTACGAAAACGTTATCTTAAATACTTCTTTTATTAAAAAAATGCTAAATATCAATCAAACTATCATTTTCGCTTAACAATTCTTATCTTTGCCATTCTCATAAAAAACACAATGATGCAATCCGATTTTTCTTCTTTAGAACCCAAAAAATTTATCTTGATTAAAGGGGCACAATTGCACAATTTAAAAAATATTGATGTCGCCATTCCAAGAAATCAAATGGTTGTGATTACTGGACTTTCTGGGTCTGGAAAATCAAGTTTGGCTTTTGATACGCTGTATGCAGAAGGACAAAGACGCTACGTGGAAAGTTTATCTTCCTACGCACGTCAATTCTTAGGGAAATTAGACAAGCCGAAAGTGGAATACATTAAAGGAATTGCGCCTGCCATTGCAATTGAACAAAAAGTAAATACTACAAACGCGCGTTCTACAGTTGGTACATCAACAGAAATATACGATTATTTAAAATTATTATTTGCCAGAATTGGGAGAACCTATTCACCAATTTCAGGTGAAGAAGTTAAAAAACATACGGTTTCTGATGTAGTAAAATACATCCAGTCTTTAGAAATTGATACAAAATGGCTCCTATTAGCTCCTATTCATTTAGAAGAAGGCAGAAAATTACACGACAAACTTAACGTTTTATTACAGCAAGGTTTTGCACGTGTTTTGGTAGACAATCAAACGGTTCGTTTAGATGATTTTGTTTCAACATTAGAAATGATTGACGAATCTACAATGGCTAACAAAGAAATTTTATTAGTTATTGACAGAATCGTAGTACAATCAGATGAAGAATTCTTAAACCGAATTGCTGATGCCTTACAAATAGCATTTTATGAAGGAAAAGGCGAGCTGTATTTACAAGAACCAGAAAAATCAAATCGCATCGTTTTTAACTCTAATTTTCAATTAGATGGTTTGGATTTCTTAGAACCAAACATACATTTATTTAGTTTTAACAATCCGTATGGCGCTTGTCCTACTTGCGAAGGCTACGGAAGTGTAATTGGCATTGACGAAGAACTTGTTGTACCAAACACTGCGCTTTCTGTATATGAAAATGCCATTTTTCCTTGGCGAGGTGAAAGTATGGGTTGGTACAGAGACCAATTGGTAAACAATTCACATCATTTTGATTTTCCTATCCATAAGCCTTATTTTGAATTATCAGACGCACACAAAGCACTTATATGGAATGGAAATAAGTATTTCACAGGTTTAAATGCCTTTTTTGCCGATTTAGAAGCCAATAATTATAAAATTCAAAATCGTGTGATGCTTTCGCGCTACAGAGGGAAAACAAAATGCCATACGTGTAACGGAAAACGTTTACGAACTGAAACCAACAATATTAAAGTAGCAGGAAAAACCATTTCTGACTTGGTAGATTTACCTATTATTAAACTAATTCCGTTTTTTAATACCATTGAATTATCGGAATATGATGAAAAAGTTGCGAAACGATTACTTTTAGAAATTAAAAACCGTTTGGCATTTTTAGATAACGTAGGATTAAATTATTTAAGTTTAAACAGACAATCCGCATCGCTTTCCGGTGGTGAATCGCAACGAATTAATTTAGCTACTTCATTAGGAAGCTCGTTAGTGGGTTCTATGTATATTTTAGATGAGCCAAGTATAGGTTTACATCCAAAAGACACTGAAAAATTGATTGAAGTATTACTGAACTTAAAAAAATTAGGCAATACGGTAATTATAGTAGAACACGACGAAGACATAATGAAAGCCGCCGATATGATTATTGATATTGGTCCGGAAGCGGGAACTTTGGGTGGTAATTTAGTCGCACAAGGCACGTACAAAGAAATTTTAAAATCAGATTCGTTAACGTCGAGATATTTAAACGGAAAAGAAAAAATTGAAGTCCCTAAAGTCCGAAGAAAATTCAAAAATCATATAGATATTATTGGCGCCAGAGAAAACAATTTAAAAAATATTGATGTCACTTTTCCTTTGGATTGCTTAACCGTAATTACAGGTGTTTCTGGTAGCGGAAAAAGTACGTTAGTAAAAAAGATATTGTTTCCTGCTTTACAGAAAAAACTAACGGGGATTGGAGAAAAAGCGGGTCAATTTACAAGTTTAGAAGGCAGTTATTCGCACCTTAAAAACATTGAATATGTAGATCAAAATCCTATTGGAAGAAGTTCGCGTTCCAATCCAGTAACGTATATCAAAGCATACGATGATATTAGAGAATTATATGCCAAACAAACCACTTCAAAATTAAGAAATTACCAAGCCAAACACTTTTCATTTAATGTAGATGGTGGACGATGCGAAACGTGTAAAGGCGATGGCGAAGTAACCATTGAAATGCAATTTATGGCCGATGTGCATTTAGAATGTGAAATTTGTAATGGAAAACGTTTCAAAAAAGAAGTGTTAGAAGTGAATTTTGAAGGCAAAAACATCGACGATTTACTAAAAATGACCATTGATGAAGCGGTTGCCTTTTTTGAAACGCACGGGCAAACCAAAATCACACAAAAACTACAACCACTGAAAGAAGTTGGATTGGGATATGTGCAATTAGGACAATCTTCTTCTACGCTTTCTGGGGGTGAAGCACAACGTATAAAATTGGCTTCGTTTTTAGTGAAAGGTGCTACCAAAGAAAAAATGCTATTCGTATTTGATGAACCTACTACCGGTTTGCATTTTCACGACATCAAAAAATTATTAAAATCATTTGAAGCTTTAATCGATAAAGGACATTCTATTATTGTCATTGAACACAATTTAGAACTTATAAAATGTGCCGATTACATCATCGACATCGGACCTGAAGGCGGTGAGAATGGTGGGCAATTGGTCGCTTTTGGCACACCGGAAGAAATCGCAAAAAATAAAAAATCCTTGACAGGGAAATATTTGGCGGAAAAACTGAGTTGATTTGGGATTTACGATTTACGATTTTGGATTTACGATTTGGAATTTGGCATTTTATTTACGATTTTTGTTTGATTATAAGCCATATAAAATATTTTAGTTATGAAAGAGATAATGAAAAATCGAACAAAAAAATTTGCATTAGATTGTTGGATTTTATGTTCAAAACTTCCAAAATCAAGAGAATTCAATGCCTATGTTTCTCAATTAATTAGATGTTCAAGTTCTGTTGGAGCAAATTATAGAGCGCTCCAAAGAGCAAAATCAAATGCTGACTTTATTAATAAATTAAAAATTATTGAAGAAGAAGCCGATGAAAGTCATTTTTTTCTTGAATTACTATATGATGTTTCTTCGTTGCAAAATTTAAAATTAGATAACGAATTCATTCCTTTAACACAAGAAGCAAATGAAATAACAGCCATCATTGTATCCACATTAAAAACAGTAAGAAATAAATCGTAAATCCAAATCGTAAATCCAAAATCGTAAATCGTAAATCCAAATGAAATTCCAAGTAGTATCCGATTACGTTCCCACTGGCGACCAGCCTCAAGCAATTGAAAAATTAGCTAAAGGCATCATCAATGGCGAAAAATACCAAACCTTATTAGGGGTTACGGGTTCAGGAAAAACATTTACAGTAGCTAATGTGGTGCAAGAAGTGCAGAAACCTACTTTAGTTTTAGCACACAACAAAACCCTTGCGGCACAATTGTATTCGGAATTTAAACAATTTTTCCCAAATAATTCGGTGCAGTATTTTGTGTCATATTACGATTATTACCAACCCGAAGCCTTTATTCCGGTAACGGGAACCTATATTGAAAAAGATTTATCTATAAACGAAGAACTCGAAAAACTTCGTTTAAGCACTACCTCTGCCCTACTTTCTGGCCGGAGAGATATCATTGTAATTTCATCGGTTTCTTGTTTGTATGGAATTGGAAATCCTGTTGAATTTCAAAAAAATGTAATTACTTTAAAAAGCGGACAAGCCATTTCACGAACCAAATTATTGCATCAATTGGTGCAAAGTTTATATGCGCGTACCGAAATGGAATTTACACCCGGAACCTTTCGTATCAAAGGTGATACGGTTGAAGTATTTCCAAGTTATGGCGATGAACCGTTTCGAATTCACTTTTTTGGCGATGAAATTGAAGAAATTGAAGCGTTTGATGCCCGAACGTCTCAGGTATTGGAAAAATACGATTCGTTAAGCATTTATCCTGCTAATATGTTTGTGACTTCTCCAGATGTTTTACAAAAAGCCATTTGGGAAATCCAACAAGATATGGTAAAACAAGTCGAATATTTTCGAGAAATTGGCAAACATTTAGAAGCCAAACGCTTAGAAGAACGCACCAATTTCGATTTAGAAATGATTCGCGAATTGGGCTATTGTTCTGGAATCGAAAACTATTCGCGTTACCTTGATGGTCGGGAACCGGGTACGCGTCCTTTCTGTTTATTAGACTATTTTCCAGACGATTATTTGATGGTTATTGATGAAAGTCACGTCACCATATCGCAAGTACACGCTATGTATGGTGGCGATAGAAGCAGAAAAGAAAACTTGGTTGAATACGGATTTCGTTTACCTGCCGCAATGGACAACCGCCCTTTAAAATTTGAAGAGTTTGAAGCCCTACAAAATCAGGTGTTGTATGTTTCAGCCACGCCTGCCGACTATGAAATGCAGAAATCAGAAGGGGTGTATGTAGAGCAAATTATTCGCCCTACAGGATTATTAGACCCTATTATAGAAATTCGTCCAAGTGCGAATCAAATAGACGATTTAATTGAAGAAATTCAATTGCGATGCGAAGCCGATGAAAGGGTTTTAGTCACCACACTAACCAAACGTATGGCAGAAGAATTGGCTAAATACCTTACGAAAGTTTCGATACGATGCCGTTACATTCATTCGGATGTAGATACTTTGGAACGTGTAGAAATTATGCAAGATTTACGAAAAGGTGTTTTTGATGTGCTAATTGGCGTGAACTTATTACGTGAAGGTTTGGATTTACCCGAAGTATCGCTTGTGGCGATTTTAGATGCGGACAAAGAAGGTTTTTTACGAAGCAAACGTTCGTTAACACAAACCGTTGGAAGAGCCGCCAGAAACATTAACGGAAAAGCCATTATGTATGCCGACAAAATTACGGCAAGTATGCAACATACTATTGACGAAACCATTTACCGCCGTGAAAAACAAACGGCTTACAATACCTTACACGGCAAAACGCCACAATCGTTAAACAAGAGTTTGGGCAATGCTTTTAGCGCCAATTCTGTTTCTACACAATACTACGAAAACCAAGCGTATAAAGCCGCCGAACCCGAAAGCGAGTACCTAAGCAAACCCGAAATTGAACAAAAAATTAGGGACAAACGAAAACTAATGGAAAAAGCCGCTAAAGAATTAGACTTTATGCAAGCCGCCAAGTTTAGAGATGAAATAAAAGCATTGCAAGAAAAGTTGTAAAAAAAATTTAAATTCCAAATTTTAAATTCCAAATTCCAACACCCTTTTACGATTTTCCCTTACGACTTTCGACATTCGACTTTCAACTTTTTCCCTTTTACTTTTTACTTCATTTTTGTAGGAATCATTCTACAAAGAAATGTGATTTTTATTACTTATTTTTGAAAATAGAAAACTGACGTTTGTTAGATATTTATAAAAGAATTTGAAAATAACACCAATTTTCGATAGGTAATGTCAATTTTCGTATACTTTTTATAAAATTAAGTTTATAATTTAGTAATAGAAATTAAAAATAAAATTCAAATTTTAATTTATGACAGAATATTACAAAACATTAGGAATAACTTCAGACGCAACTTTAGAAGAAGTTAAAATAGTTTATAGAAAATTATCAAAAAAATTTCATCCTGATGTAAATCAAGGTGATAAATATTTTGAAGAGCGTTTTAAAGAAATTCAAGAAGCTTATGAAAAAATTGTTAATGAAAAAATAAAAAACAACAGCTTTAACTCCACTGATTCAAAAAATAAGGAAACAGAAAATAAAACTAAGACTTCAAATGCTAATAATCAAAATAAAAGCGAGTCATCAAAAAAATTCAATAATTCAATAATAATTATTCTTGTTTTAATAATAATATTGATTGCAATTTTAAAACCAAAAATTCAAAAATCAATTAGAGAAAATGCTGAAAAGGATTTAATTGACACATATGAAAATTCTAATACATTTGAAAACAATTATCAAAACTCAAATAAGAGTTCTCAGTCAAACATTTCAACTCTGACACTTGATTCAATTTCTTCTACACAAGAAGTAAAATATGATACTATCATTGATAAAAAAAAATTAAAAGTTGAAAGTAATGCATCTTTAAAAGAAAGTAAGCAATGGATACTTTCAAAACTAAACAGATATGTGACTGAATATATTCATTATTCAGAACCAAATACATTTACATTTTCAACCAAAACAAAATATTATGACTACTATTTTTCAATTTCAGAGAATAATCTAATTGTAACATATAGCTCAGAGTTTTCAGAAATTTTGGTTGATGACGAAACGAAAAAAATGTATAGAAATACTGATCTTCCTGATGATGCCGTGAAAAGATTAGCAGGTAAAATGACTGTGACTGAAAATAAGAATTATAAAATAAACATTCCTATAAAAAAAATTGAGTCAATATATTTTGATGAGGATAAAGATTATAAAGGAAATTGTGATTTCTCAATAACAACAAAAAAAAATGAAATGACTAAATATAATTTATCGAATAATGATAAAAATTATTTAAGTTATTTTAGTTTTCAATTTGATTGTTCACAAGAAGAAAATATAAGTAGGCGACTAAACGATGCATTATTTCACATAAAAAAACTAATTCCACAAACAAATACTACTAAAAATGAACCATTCTGAAATTAAAAAATTCGACATCAATAATTATTATGATTTTGAAAAAATTGTAAATAGGATTCGCAATGGAAGGGTGCCATTTATTGGAGATAATTATTGTGAAATATATAGAGGTCAATCAAAAGACAGTTATGAATTAAAATCAAATATTGCAAGGAATATAAGTAAAAAAGAAAATCTAATTGAACTTGAGAAAAAAATTCTGTGCGAATTTAAAAGAGTATTAAGTGAAATGAAATTAACAGAAAAATACATTTATTTATCAGAAGAATCAAATGATTATGAAAATGAATGGCGTTGGATTGAGCAGGCACAACATTATGGATTACCAACAAGATTATTAGATTGGACTACAAATCCTGATATTGCACTTTATTTTGCTATTGAAAGAAACCTCGATGATATAGGACAATTTTGGGTATATAAAACACCCAAAAATTGGTACTGTGATGATCATTTTGAAATTAATCCAAAATCAGAAATACTTAATATAATTTCAAATAGTAGTTTTTTCATAAAACCTGATAATACTAATAAAATTGGAGAAAAAAGGCGTTCAGTTCAAGATGGTAAATTTTCATTTCAAGATTATAATAAATCACTATTTCCTTTAAATAAACAAGAAAATTTACAAGAAGTAATAATTAAATACTCAATAAATCCATTATCAAAAAAAAATTTACTAAAAAAACTTTATGAAAAAAATATAAATAAAGATTCAGTTTATGTAAAATACGAATATGAAATTGAAAATATAATAGAAACAATAAAAAAAAGTTTATTATGAATGTATAAAAGCTGTTAAAAAATGAATCAATTTATTAAAACAAAAATTCTTTAAAAATAAATTAAAAAAATTATGAAAAAACTGATCCAATCATTAGCAATAATATTAACTTTATATAGTTGTAGTACACCAGAAGTAGAAAACAATCAAACAACAACAGAAAACATACTATCTATACCACAAAGATTTGTAGGTAAGTGGAAAAGAATTGCACCAAACGAAAATGTAAAAGCAGAAGTAAAAA
>NZ_JBIKJI010000099.1:0-7956 GCF_044361065.1 Flavobacterium sp. | reverse complement strand
AGAAGAACAAATAAAACTAATGTATAAAGCCATTGCGGAGTTAAATGACATTGACAAAGCTTTGATGTTTTTATATTTAGAAGACAAAGATTACACTGAAATATCAGAAACACTGGGGATTAGCGAAGTGAATGCACGTGTGAAAATGAACAGAATCAAAGGGAAACTTAAAAAAACATTAAATCCGTAACTTATGGATGAATTAGAATTATTAAAAAAAGATTGGAAGAAAAACGATGGGCAATTTAAACAAGTTTCAGAAAATGAAATTTATGGTATGTTGCACAAAAGTTCGTCTTCTATAGTAAAATGGATTTTTATTATTAGTATTTTAGAAATTATTTTGTGGACAAGTTTAGGCTTCTTAACAAATAACGACACCTATTGGAAAATGCTAAATAAGTATCATTTAAAAACATTTATGGTAATTATTTCTATAATTAATTATGCAGTAATTATATATTTTATATACAGATTTTACACAAATTATAAAAAAATAAATGCAATTGATTCAGTTAATCATTTACTTAAAAATATTATAGATTCGAGAAAAACTGTGAAACAATACGTAACATATAATTTATTAATGATAGGTTTTATTTTAATTGTTGCATTTGTTGCTCAAACAATTTATGAGCCAAAACTTCAAGAAATTATAAATCGTTTTGGAGAAAATTCAAGCAAAGGTTATGTTTTAGTTTTTGGTATTTATTTTATATTTGTATTAATATTTACTTTCATCATTTGGATTTTTTATAAATTGATTTATGGATTTTTTATGAAAAGATTAAAGCGAAATTATAATGAACTACAAAAAATAGAGTATTAAAAAAAGTCCTGATAAAATTTTATCAGGACTTTTTTTAATATTTCCATTGACGTTCTATATCTAATATAGAAGCTTCTTCTATATCTTCTTGAGGAATCACTTTTAAAAACGAAGCGTGTTGTTCAATGGCATATTCTATTTGTTCAACGATTTTTTCAATAGAATCATTCTCATAATCTATATCTAATGGCGGCTTAATTTCCATTGATTGTAAAATTCCTTTTTTCTTTACAAATAATCCTTTTCTATCGAATGATCTTCTAAACCCATCAATTACTATTGGTACAACAATTGGTTTATGTTGCTTAATAATATGTGCTGTTCCTTTTCGTACTGGTTTAAAAGAACGAGTAGTTCCTTGCGGAAATGTAATTACCCAACCATCTTCTAATGCTATTTTAATATTTTCAGTATCATTCGGATTCACATCTCTTTGCACATCTTTACCTTCGGCACGCCAAGTTCGTTCTACAGTAATAGCACCAACATAAGCTAAAATTCTTGGCAACAAACCCTCTTGCATTGTTTCTTTAGCTGCAACATAATAAATATTTAATTTCGGCTGCCACAAGTAAAATACATTTTTAATATTATTTTCCCTTCCTTTTAAAGCTGCGTTAAACACGTGAAACATAGCGGTTACATCTGCAAAATACGTTTGATGATTGGAAATAAAAAGTACGTTTCTATCTGGCAAATTTCGAATAATATCTGAGCCATCAATTTGTAAATTATTAAAACTTCTGTATCTACTATGTGTTAATGCACCAAAAATACGGATTAACCATTTTTTGATGAATAATATATGTCCAAACGGATTTCTTTTGAATAATCCCATACGAATTACGTTTTAAAAACGATGCAAATTTAGTAATTTTATACTACTTCATTGCGTTTTTAATTAACTCTTTTAACTCGCTGAGCATCATTGCAGTAGCACCCCAAATTAAGAAATTTTCGACTTCAAAAGCAGGTACATCAATATTTACAGCATAAGAAGTAGTCATTTTCGTTTGTACAATAGTTTTATCATTTAGCAATTGATGAATTGGGAATTCTAATACGCGCTGCACTTCATCTGGATTCGGAATAAATTGTAAATTTTGCTTTGAAAAACCTAAATATGGTGTAACTAAAAAATTACTTGGCGGAATATAAATCTCACTACATTGTCTAATAATTTCAACTTTATTCATTGGAATTCCTACTTCTTCTTCCGTTTCTCTTAGCGCTGTAATTGCTAAAGTTTCATCTTCAAATTCTTCCTTTCCGCCTGGAAAACTAATTTGGGAAGAATGCACTCCAGGATAGGTGTTGCGTACAATTAATGCCAAATGTGCCATTTCATTTTTTGGGTAAACTAACATTAAAACTGCGGCATTTTTAGGTTCAATTTCAGAATAGGATTTGTCTTTAAGATAAGATATTCGTTCCAAAGGTGCCATTTTTAAGTGCGCATCTGTGGCTAACAACTTTTCTTTCTTTAAATTTGCGATATTATTTATAAAGTGAGTGAATTCCATTTTTAGATTTCTATTTTATAAAGTTACAAAAAATAATTACAAAAATGTATAGTAAAGCAGACGCGCAATTAATAAAGAAAGAATTTTGGAGCACTTTTGGAAACGAATATCCAAGAAAATGGTTGCTGTATAATACTAAAATTAAAGACGTTACGTTTAAATTTAATGTAGATAATAAAAAAGCATATGTAATGCTGGATATTGAACCCAAAGATGAAAATAAACGAAAAATCTATTTTGAGAAAGTGGAATCGTTAAAAGAAATTTTGGTGAATGAATTTTTGCCAGATGTTATTTTTGATAGAGAACATTATTTAGAAAGTGGTAAAATTATAAGTCGTGTTTGGGTGGAATTATCTGACGTGAGTTTGAACCGAAAAACTGATTGGGAAACCATTTTTAATTTCTTTTATGATAAAATGGATGCTTTTGAGCGTTTTTTCTATGAGAATGAAGATTATATTAAAGATTTGGAAGTGAATACTTAATTTGATATTAGATAAAAGATTTCGGATTTTAGACAAAAGACAGAAAAAATTACTCACAACGTTTGTTATGCTGAAAGCATCTCAGATAATTTTTTTTACAGTTTGCTTGAGACCCTTTCAGGGTGACAAACTGTACGGGTATTTTACCATAAAAAAGTCCTGATTTCTCAGGACTTTTTTACACAAACTAATTAAATATTAAAAACAATATTTATTTTCTGCGATGACTTTAGCAGCAATTTGCTCACGTAATTTCACCACGTTTGGCATATTTACATATTTTGTATAACGACGTAATCCCATTAACATCATACGTTGCTCATCGCCTTCTGCAAAAGAAACGATTCCTTCTTTTCCTTTTTGAGTAACAATATCAACCGCATTATATAAGTACAATTGAGTCATAGCAAGTTGGTCACTTACTTTATCAGTACCTAATTTTTTTGCCATTTTTTCAGTTCTCAAAACGGCACTTTCTGCCATATAAATTTCAATTAACATATCGGCTGCAGCCATTAAAAGTTGTTGATGATCTTCCAATTCAGCTCCAAATTTTTGAACAGCTGCACCAGCCACCATTAAAAATGCTTTTTTCAATTTAGCAATCATTTCTTTTTCTTCTGCTAAAAATTCTGAATAATCAGGCACATCAAAAGATGGAATCCCCATTAACTCTTCGGCAACAGCCATAGCTGGACCTATTAAATCAACGTGACCTTTCATTGCTTTTTTAACCAACATTCCTACAGAAAGCATACGATTAATTTCGTTTGTCCCTTCATAAATACGAGCAATACGGGCATCTCTCCAAGCCGATTCCATTGGTGTATCTTCAGAGAATCCCATTCCACCAAAAATTTGAATTCCTTCATCTGTACAATGTTGCACATCTTCTGAAACGGCAACTTTTAAAATAGAACATTCAATAGCATATTCTTCAACTCCTTTTAATTCTGCCTCTTGTTGAGAATTACCTTCAGCTTCACGAGTTTCAATTCTGTTTTGAATATCTCCAGCAGCTCTGTAAGTTGCACTTTCATCTACATAACAATTTGTAGTAATCTCTGCTAATT
Source organism: Flavobacterium sp. (assembly GCF_044361065.1). Classification (GTDB taxonomy): domain Bacteria; phylum Bacteroidota; class Bacteroidia; order Flavobacteriales; family Flavobacteriaceae; genus Flavobacterium. The sequence goes on along the minus strand of NZ_JBIKJI010000099.1, from coordinate 4,043 downwards.
TAGCTTGAATGGCACCAAAACTTGATATTGGTGTATTAAACTGAATTCTTTCGTTGGCGTAATTTACAGCTCCAGAAATGGTTCTTCTTTGTGCTTCCAAACAAGCAGCTGCTAATTTAATTCGACCGACATTTAAAGCATTCATTGCAATTTTGAAACCTTCACCTCTACCAGCTAACATATTTTCAACTGGAACTTTTGTTTCGTTAAAAAACACTTGTCTTGTTGAACTTGCGCGAATTCCTAATTTATGTTCTTCTTCACCTAAAGTGATTCCGTTTGTATTTTCTCTATCGTATTCTACAATAAATCCTGTAATATTTTTATCATTTTCGATACGAGCAAAAACAATCATTACATTACAAAATCCAGCATTTGAAATCCACATTTTTTGACCTGAGATTAAATAATGTGTTCCATCAGCAGATAAAACCGCTTTCGTTTTTCCAGAATTCGCATCCGAACCTGCGCCTGGTTCTGTCAAACAATATGAACCAAACCATTCGCCAGAAGCTAATTTTGGTACATATTTTTGTTTTTGTTCTTCAGTTCCGTATAGCGTAATTGGCATCGTACCAATTCCTGTATGTGCACCAAAAGCGGTTGAAAACGAACCTGTTGCTCCTGAAATATAATCGCAGACTAAAGCTGTATTTACAAATCCCATTCCTAATCCGCCATATGCTTCTGGAACAGCAACGCCTAAAAAACCCAATGCTCCTGCATTTCGCATACATTGTTCGGTATATGCGTAATCTTTTTTCTCAAATTTATCTTTATGTGCCCAAAGTTCTTTATCTACGAATTCTTTAACAGAATCGCGCATCATAAGTTGTTCTTCATTAAAATCTTCTGGTGTGAAAACATTTTCGCACTTTGTTTCTTTTACAAGGAATTGTCCTCCTCTTGTTATGTCTTCCATTTTTATATTATTTTAAATGTTGAATTTTAAATTTTAAATTATTTCGTTGTACTTTCACTTGATGTCTTAATTATTTTTGTAATGATATTAACTATATGTTCAACTTCTATTAAATAACTTGACATTTCAATGGATGTTAAATTGGACTTATCTAACAATCTCAACCAGTATTTTGTTTCCCTAGCTTCTTTTGATGCAATTGCCATTTTATGAATAAAATCTTTTCTAGATTGAGCCGCTATTGCTTCTTCAACATTTGCTCCAATACTAGTTGCAGATCTCAATATTTGTTTTGATATGATAAATTCATTTTCTTTTTTAAGTAGAATAAAAAGATTAACTATACTTAAAGCAAAATCAAAACTTTTAATTGCAATAATATTTTCTTTCATTCCATTTAAAATTTAAAATTCAACATTCAAAATAAATTATAATAATTCGAAAATCCCAGCCGTTCCTTGTCCTGTTCCAACACACATCGAAACAATTCCGTATTTAGATTTTCTTAGTTTCATTTCTTCAAATAATTGTACCGATAATTTTGCACCTGTACAACCAAGTGGATGACCTAAAGCAATTGCTCCTCCGTTTACGTTAATAATATCAGGATTTAAACCTAATTCTCGAGTTACGGCTAATGCCTGAGAAGCAAATGCTTCATTCAATTCAATTAAATCGATATCATTTAATGTCAATCCAGCTTGAGATAACGCTTTTGGAATGGCCTTTACCGGTCCGATACCCATAATTCTTGGTTCTACACCTGCAGAAGCAAAGTTGACTAAACGAGCAATGGGTTCTAAATTTAATTCTTTTACCATTTCTTCGCTCATCACTAAAACGAATGCGGCACCATCACTCATTTGAGAGGAATTTCCTGCAGTCACAGAACCATCAGCTGCAAAAACTGGTTTTAAATTGGCTAATGCTTCAACCGAAGTTCCTAATCTTGGACCTTCATCTTTTGAAACGACATACAATTTGGTTTCTTTTTTACCGTTTTCGTTTACAAATGTTTGTTCAATATTTATAGGTACAATTTGACTATCGAATTTACCTTCAGCTTGCGCTTTTAAAGCTTTCATATGTGATTCATAAGCAAACTTATCCTGATCTTCCCTTGAAATATTGAATTGTTTCGCCACAGCTTCGGCTGTTAAACCCATTCCCCAATAATAATCTTCATTTCCTGCTGCTGCAACTTTATAATCAGGAGTTGGTTTGTAACCGCCCATAGGAATATAACTCATACTTTCTGCACCACCAGCAATAATACAATGTGCCATTCCTGATTGAATTTTAGCTGTTGCCATTCCGATGGTTTCTAATCCAGATGCGCAATATCTATTAACTGTCACACCTGGAACATCTGTTACTTTTAATCCCATTAAGGAAATTAATCGTCCCACATTTAAACCTTGTTCTGCTTCTGGCATAGCGTTTCCAACCATAACATCATCAATTCTTGTTTTATCGAAATTTGGCAATTGAGCCATCATGTGTTGGATAGTTTCTGCCGCTAATTCATCTGGTCGTTTAAATCGAAATAACCCTTTTGGCGCTTTTCCTACTGCAGTTCTGTATGCGGATACTATATAAGCTGTTTTCATATTTTATATTTTTAGTATATTGTATTGTTGTATATTGTATACTGTTACTTTGAGTCAATTGAATTTTGTAATTTGATTATCATATTCTGAATATGTTGAATTTCTGACTCTATATTTTTAAAATCATCTTCATTTATAAAATTTAGATTCTTACAAATGATTAATTGTGTTTCAAATTCGAAAGATGAACCTAAAGAAATACCTAAAAAATTACTAAAGTCTTTATTAGTTTTTCTTCCACAACCTTCAGCTATATTTGAAGGAATTGAAACTGCGCATCTTCTAATTTGCGAAGTCAACCCATAAATTTCTTCTTTTGGAAAATTTTGAGTTTTTAAATATGTTTCAGTTACTAACTCAATAGCTTTTTGCCAAACTTTTAATTCTTTAAAATAATTCATTTCTAAATTTTAATTTCAGTATACATTATACATTTTACAGTTTACAATAATCAATAATTAATTTCTCAACGGTTTCCCCTTAGTTAACATAAACTGAATACGTTCTAATGTTTTTCTTTCCGTGCAAAGCGATAAAAAAGCTTCACGTTCTAAATCCAATAAATACTGTTCGGAAACTAAATTTGGTTCAGATAAATCGCCACCTGCCATAACATAAGCCAATTTATTTGCTATTTTTTGGTCGTGCTCTGAAATGAATTGTCCTGCAACCATTTGATCCGTTCCGACTAAAAACATTCCTAATGCTTGTTTACCTAAAACTTTTATATCATTTCTTCTAACAGGTTGCGTATACCCTTGATTTGCCATTTGTAAAGCCACTTGTTTTGCCGTAGCAATTTGTCTATCTTTATTTACAACAACAATATCTCTTCCTTTTTGAAGTACGCCAATATCGAAAGCTTCATAAGCAGATGTTGCGACTTTTGCCATTCCAACTGTTAAGAAATATTCTTGTAATACATTTAATTCCACATCATTTTTTCTAAACAAATCGGATGCACGAAGCGCCATTTCTTTAGAACCACCACCACCAGGAATTACTCCAACACCAAATTCTACTAATCCAATGTAGGTTTCGGCAGCAGCAACTGCTCTATCTGAATGCATAGTTAATTCGCAACCACCACCAAGTGTCATTCCGTGTGGTGCAGCAATTACTGGAATAGATGAATAACGACAGCGCATCATCGTGTCTTGGAACATTTTGATGGCCATATTTAATTCGTCATATTCTTGCTCAACAGCCAACATAAAAATCATTGCTAAATTTGCCCCTACAGAAAAATTCGTTCCTTGATTTCCAATTACTAATCCTTCATAACCTTTTTCAGCCATATCGATGGCTTTGTTTATTCCTTGTAAAACTCCAGCTCCGATAGAATTCATTTTAGAAGTAAATTCTAAATTGATAATTCCATCACCTAAATCGGTAATAATACTCTCACTATTGTTCCAAACTTTTTTGCTTTCGCGAATGTTATTTAAAATAATAAAAGCATCTTGTCCCGGAATTTTTTCTGTTTGTTTTTTATCTATATTGTAAAAATA
>NZ_JBIKJI010000098.1:0-7958 GCF_044361065.1 Flavobacterium sp. | reverse complement strand
TAATTTTCAAAAACAGCTGCCGAACTTAGAACTTGTCCGCCAATTACGATAATTTTAAAACTGGCTTTTGATGATACTAATGCATCAATTAACCATTGTATTTGTGTTTCTCCTAAAAGTACTTTATCACCGGTTAATCTGTCGTTTGGAGATTTAAAAAAACGATTGTCTAATAAAAATACTTCTGCATCGCCCCAATTAAAACAAGAATAAATACCTTCGTTTTGATTGGGATTCATTCCGTACGATTTATTTGCCCAAAAATCTTTAAACGCTTGTTGCGTTTCATATTTGTAATAAAAACCTCTATCGCCATCATTTGGTCCAAAATCGTGATCGTCCCAAATGGCAAAATTTTGAGTTTTTGCTAAAAGCGCTTGCATTTCTTTAATTTTTCTTGAATACGTGTAGCGATGATGAATACCTGTTTTACTGTCGTAATCTGCTTCACGTAAATAAATATTATCACCACCCCAAATCATAATATCTGGATTCTTTTTAGCAATACTTTCAAAGATGGAATAATTAGAACCGTAGGGTTTTCCTGGTCTGTCTAACGCTTCTTCACTTATGTAGGCACAACTTCCTAAAGCAATAGTAAAATCAGGCGCTTTTTCACGAAATTGCCATAATTTTTTAGAAGAAAAAGAGGTTTCGTAAGGCAAAATTATTTTTTTGTTATCCAAATAAACCTCATAATTATATTTTTTACCTGGCTGTAACTTATCTAAAACAATATGACAAGTAAATGCATTATCTTTTGAAGTTGTATACTTTTCGCTTTTAAAAACATCTGTAACATTATCTACAGCATAATAGGAAATATAAACTGTAGTTGGCTTTTCCGTTTGAAGCCAAATTAGGGCTTCTTTCATTTCACAATACCCAACCATAGGTCCAGATTGTAAATTATTTTGTGAAATAAGTGTTACGGAATACAATAAAAAAGCAAGAATAAATCGCATAATTTTTTTTGTAAAAATAAGAAAATAGAATAGATTTTATGTTAAGATATAATTACTTTTAAAACATTAGTCTAACAAATGGAAGCCAAGATTGACCATAAATATTATTTTGATTTGCGTGTAGTAAATTAAATCTAACCCCAAAAGTTACGTTTTGTTGCCTATATCCAGCACCAACAAAAACCGCTGTATTCCAAAATGAGTCTTTGCTGCTATTCACTGCATCAAATTTTCTGTTTATTGCTAATTGTTCTATTTCTGCAGAAAGCTGAACATCTTGTATTGGGTGAAATAATCCAATTACACTTCCTCCAAAAATAGTCGATTTATAACCTGTAGCATTATAATTTGATGGATTTGATTCTTGAGCAACATAACTTCCTGAAATTCCTACACCAACGCTTACTGTTTTATTTATATGATAATAACCCGTTGGCGATAAGGAAAAATTCGAAAAGCCATTACCAAAAGCCAATCCTAAACCACCACCAAATTGTACTTTTTGCCAAAAAACAGATTTTGTTTTAGGAATGCTGTCTTGCTGAGAAAACAAGTATGCAGAATTAAAAAAAATAAGGGTATAAAAAAATGTATTTAATAACTTTCTCTTCATTTTCATTATATTTATTACTTATTTGTTAATTTGAAGATAAAAGTATTAATTTCTTTGAATATTTAGCATAAAAGTTTATACTTTTGCATAAAATTTTTTAACCAAATCGTCATTTAGACAGAATTATGGATAGGTTTTCCTTTTTAAACGCAGCACATACTGCATTTTTTGCAGATTTATACGACCAATATTTACAAAATCCAGACAGTGTAGAACCAAGTTGGAGAAGTTTTTTCCAAGGTTTCGATTTTGCTAATGAATTTTCAAATCCAGGTGAGCAAATTGCACATACTGCAAACGGAGCTGTTTCCGGTGGAAATTCAGAACAACTTCAAAAAGAATTTAATGTTTTAAAACTTATAGATGGTTACCGAACACGAGGCCATTTATTTACGAAAACAAATCCAGTTAGAGAAAGAAGGGTGTTTTCACCAACTTTAGCTATTGAAAACTTTGGATTGTCTCAAGCGGATTTAACAACCGTTTTTGATGCTGCAAAAATAGTTAATATGAAGCCAAGCACTTTGGCGGATATTATTAAACATTTAGAAAGTGTGTATTGTTCCTCTATTGGTGTGGAATTTATGTACATTAGAGAACCTAAAGTACAGGATTGGATAAAAAACAGATTAGATATTAACGACAATCAGCCGAATTTTTCAGGTGATGTTAAAAAAAATATATTAAAAAAGTTAAACGAAGCCGTTTCGTTTGAAACCTTCTTACATACAAAATACGTAGGTCAAAAACGATTTTCTTTAGAAGGTTGTGAAGCTGCAATTCCGGCACTTGATGCACTTATTGAAGCGGCTGCAGAAAAAGGTGTTGAACAATTTGTAATGGGAATGGCACACCGTGGTCGTTTAAATGTTTTAGCAAATATTTTTGGGAAAAACACACAAAACATTTTCTCAGAATTTGACGGAAAAGATTACGATGATGATATGTATTTTGATGGTGATGTAAAATACCACTTAGGATTAACATCCGACCGAGTTACAGATTCAGGAAAAAAAATAAACTTAAATTTAGCACCAAATCCATCTCACTTGGAAACCGTTGGTGCAGTAATTGAAGGAATTACAAGAGCCAAACAAGATCGCTATTTTGCAGATGATTTTTCAAAAGTTTTACCTATTGCCGTTCACGGTGATGCTGCCGTAGCCGGACAAGGTATTGTGTATGAAATTATACAAATGGCAAAATTAGACGGATATAAAACAGGCGGAACCATCCATTTAGTAATAAATAACCAAGTTGGATTTACTACAAATTATTTAGATGCTCGTTCTTCAACATATTGTACAGATATTGCAAAAGTAACCTTATCGCCGGTATTACACGTTAATGCAGATGATGCAGAAGCAGTGGTTCACGCGATGTTATTTGCTTTAGATTACAGAATGGAATTTGGAAGCGATGTATTTATCGATTTATTAGGATATAGAAAATACGGTCATAACGAAGGTGACGAACCTCGTTTTACCCAACCAAAATTATACAAAGCTATTTCAAAACATAAAAATCCTCGAGATATTTATGCTGAAAAACTAAAAGCAGAAGGTGTAATTGATGGCACGTATGTTAAAACATTAGAAGAAACATACAAAGCAAAATTAGATGAAAATTTAGAAGAATCTCGTAAGAAAAGTTTAACTGTAATTACACCATTTATGCAAAATGAATGGAATGGATTTGAACAAGTTTCAGATGACGTGATGCTATCAAAATTTGATACAAAATTTGATAAAAAGCAGTTAACTGATATAGCATCAACTATTACAGAATTGCCTTCAGACAAAAAATTCATTAGCAAAATCACAAAATTAATTGGTGATAGAAAAGCAATGTTCTTCGAAAAAGACCAATTAGATTGGGCAATGGGAGAATTATTGGCGTATGGTTCATTAATTACTGAAGGATACGATGTTCGTATTTCTGGACAAGATGTGGAACGCGGAACGTTTTCGCACCGTCACGCCGTAATTAAAGTGGAAGAATCCGAAGAAGAAGTGGTTTTATTAAACGACATAAAAAACAAAAAAGGAAACTTTTATATATACAATTCGCACCTTTCAGAATATGGTGTAGTTGGTTTTGAATATGGTTATGCATTAGCGTCGCCAAACACCTTAACCATTTGGGAAGCACAATTTGGAGATTTCTCTAACGGAGCGCAAATTATGATTGACCAATACATTTCTGCAGGAGAAGACAAGTGGAACAATCAAAACGGATTGGTTTTCTTATTGCCACACGGTTATGAAAATCAGGGTGCGGAACACTCTTCTGCTCGTATGGAACGTTATTTACAAATGTGTGCAAAACACAATATGTACATTGCTGATGTTACTACTCCAGCCAATTTCTTCCACTTGATGAGAAGACAAATGAAAACGAAATTCCGTAAACCGTTAATTGTGTTTTCACCGAAAAGTTTATTGCGTCATCCACAAGCGGTTTCAAGCGCAGATGAATTAGTAAACGGACAATTTCAAGAAATACTTGACGACCCGAATGTATCAGATAAAAAAGCGATTAAATCTTTAGTGTTCTGTACAGGAAAAGTATATTACGATATTATTGCTAAACGTGAAGAATTAGGAAGAAATGATATAGCCGTAATTCGTTTTGAACAATTATTTCCATTAGCAACAGATCAAATTAAAGCGATTATCGATTCGTATCCAAATGTAGATGATTATGTTTGGGCACAAGAAGAACCAAAAAATATGGGTGCTTACGGCTATTTATTAATGAATTTCGATTTAGTAAAATTACGTTTAGCCTCGCCAAAAGCATATAGTGCGCCAGCAGCAGGAAGTTACGAACGCTCGAAAAAACGTCAAGCGAACGCAATTGCTATGGTTTTTGATAAAAAATTATTTCAATAACAGTTATACAACATTAATATAATTTTAGGAAACATTTTATCCTAAAACTAAAAACGAAAGAATATGATTTTAGAAATGAAAGTCCCATCACCGGGAGAATCTATTACCGAAGTTGAAATTGCAACTTGGTTAGTAAAAGACGGAGATTACGTTGAAAAAGATCAAGCTATTGCTGAAGTAGATTCAGACAAAGCTACGTTAGAATTACCTGCAGAAGCAAGCGGAATTATTACGCTTAAAGCCGAAGAAGGTGACGCTGTAGCTGTAGGGCAAGTAGTTTGCCATATTGATACTGCTGCTGCAAAACCAGACGGAGCAACACCTGCGCCTGCTGTTGAAAAAGCACCAGAAGTAAAAAAAGAAGAAGTAAAAGCAGCACCAGTTGCTGAAAAAACATATGCTACAGGAGCACCATCTCCAGCAGCTAAAAAAATATTAGACGAAAAAAACATCAGCCCTTCTGACATTGTTGGAACAGGAAAAGGCGGAAGAATTACTACAGAAGATGCAGCTAACGCTATTCCAGCAATGGGAACACCAACTGGAGGTTCTCGTGGAACGGAAAGAGTAAAACTTTCTATGCTACGTAGAAAAGTAGCAGAACGTTTGGTTGCAGCTAAAAACGAAACGGCAATGTTAACTACTTTTAACGAAGTAAATATGACGCCAATTAATACCATCAGAAACCAATATAAAGACGAATTTAAGGCAAAACATAATGGTCTTGGATTAGGTTATATGTCATTCTTTACAAAAGCGGTTACAAGAGCCTTGCAATTGTACCCAGATGTAAATTCGATGATGGATGGTGACCATAAAGTAGCATTTGATTTTGCAGATATTTCAATTGCGGTTTCTGGACCAAAAGGATTAATGGTTCCTGTAGTTAGAAATGCAGAATTTTTAACATTCCGTGGTGTAGAAGCAGAAATTAAACGTTTGGCTTTACGTGCAAGAGACGGACAAATTACGGTTGACGATATGACAGGCGGAACCTTCACAATTACTAATGGTGGTGTTTTCGGAAGTATGTTATCTACGCCAATTATCAATCCACCTCAATCTGGAATTTTAGGAATGCACAACATTATTGAGCGTCCAATTGCGGTAAACGGTAAAGTGGAAATTCACCCAATGATGTTTGTAGCGTTATCTTATGACCACAGAATTATTGACGGTAGAGAATCTGTTGGTTTCTTAGTAGCTGTAAAAGAAGCGTTAGAAAACCCAATGGAGTTATTGATGGATAACAATCCTAAAAAAGCGTTGGAGTTATAATATAAACCTAACAGGTTTCAAAAACCTGTTAGGTTTGCCAATATATGAAATCCTAAATTCGAAAGAGTTTGGGATTTTTTTTGTTTGTTAACATCTGAAAATTAAAAGAAATTTTTATCTTTGAAAATAAACCCAAAAAATCTACCAAAAATGCCAATTAACAAACAAATAGCAAACGTTATTAAAAAGTCTCTTGCTAAAATTGATTTCAGTAAACTTGAAGAAAAATGCACGAATGAAGCACAAACACGACAATATCTTATAGAGCCAATTATTGAGATTTTAGGTTATAGTAGAATGGATGATATGCTAACTGAAATTAATGCAGGATGGGGTCAAAAAAATGATAAAGCAGATATTGGATTATTAGTCAAAGGTAAAAATCCTGAAATTATTGTCGAATGTAAAAAATATGGCAAATCATTAACTGATAAAGAAGCTTGGCAGTTGAACGGATATTTTATTAATACTCCAAGTTGTAAGTTAGGAATATTAACAAATGGACTTGAGTGGAGAGTTTATAGTGCTGATGAAGCAAACAAAGAAACAAGTCTAAATGTGAATCCCTTTTTAGTATTTAACTTTAATGAAATTAATGATTCATTAATTGATAATTTGTCAAAACTACATAAAAATAATATTGATATTAAAGAGTTATTAGAAGAAGCAACTGATTTTTATTTTCTTCAAGGTTTTTCAAATGCTTTTGCCAATGAATTATATGATCCATCAGACGATTTTATCAAAGCTATTTTTAATAGAATGAATGGTAAAAGAATGACAGATCAAGTTAAATTGAAGATCCGCGAACAAATTAATTCAAATACTATTCAAAATGCTCTTAAAAAAGTAATTGAAGAAGAATCTAAAAACGGAAGTTTAATTATAACGACTGCCGAAGAGTTAAAAATTTATCACACTATTAAAACAATTCTAATTCATAGAAAAGAAATTGATGCAGATAGAATAACCTATAGAGATCAAAAAAATAGTTTTAATATTTTAGTTGATGATAATAACAAAAAAATTATATGTAAAATATTAAATAATCGGAACAATTATTCACTTGAAATTAACGGAATAAAATATGAAGTAAAAGGAATTGAAAGTGTTGTTGCGATGAAGAAAACAATTTTAGATGCCGCAATGATATACTTCCAAAAGTAAAATTTTTAATTATATCATTATATAAAACCTAACAGGTTTTTGAAACCTGTAAGGTTTGCCAATATATGAAATCCCAAATTCAATAGAGTTTGGGATTTTTTTTGTTTCTTTGTTTTTATGAAGAAAACAGAGAAAAAAGCAGCGATTGGTTTTATATTTTTAACCTTAGTAATTGACATTACGGGTTGGGGAATTATTATTCCAGTAATTCCAAAATTAATTCAAGAATTAATTAATGGCGATTTAAGTGACGCCTCCAAAATAGGCGGCTGGTTGCTATTTGCTTATGCATTTACCCAATTTTTAATGTCGCCACTTATTGGGAATTTAAGCGATAAATATGGTCGTCGTCCTATTATTTTGTTTTCACTTTTAGGATTTTCGTTGGATTATTTATTTTTAGCCTTTGCTCCTACCATTACCTTTTTATTTATTGGAAGAATTATTGCCGGAATAACTGGTGCGAGTATTACCACAGCAACCGCATATATTGCTGATATTAGCACACCAGAAAATCGAGCTAAAAACTTCGGAATGATCGGTGCTGCCTTCGGAATTGGATTTATAATCGGACCCGTAATTGGCGGTTTATTAGGGCAATTTGGAGCAAGAGTTCCATTTTATGCCGCTGCTGCATTGTGTTTTATTAATTTCTTATATGGTTATTTTGTATTACCAGAATCGTTACCCAAAGAAAATAGAAGAGATTTAGATTGGAGCAAAACCAACCCCATTCGTGCCATTTTAAATTTAAAAAAATATCCTAAAATATTCGGATTATTTATATCTATTGTATTGGTTTATATTGGTTCGCACGCGGTACATAGCAATTGGAGTTACTTTACGATGTATCAATTTAAATGGGATGAAAAAATGGTGGGTATTTCATTAGGAATCATTGGTTTGTTAGTCGGAATTGTACAAGGGGGGTTAATTCGATGGATCAATCCGAAAATCGGAAATGAAAAAAGCATTATTTATGGTTTAGTGTTATATACTTTAGGGATGTTTTTATTCGCCATCGCTTCAGAAAGTTGGATG
>NZ_JBIKJI010000097.1:0-7969 GCF_044361065.1 Flavobacterium sp. | reverse complement strand
CATTCATGTTAATAGAACCACGCAAAGCATTAAACAAAGCCTTTATTAAAATTAAACCCAATCGTTCTGGAATTGAGTTGTTTAAACAGAATTTAATTCTACTGTTAGATAGTATCAAAGAAAAAGAATCAGAAGAGTTTCACAAGAATTTGATTTCCGATTTCTTGAAGAATACGTATTATTCGCCAAATCATTTTATCAATACCAAAGGAAGAAACGATTTAGTAATTCATATTGGTAAAGAAGCGAAATCTAACGTGGGTGTTATTATTGAAGCCAAAAGTCCGTCGAATAAAGCCGAAATGATTTCGCATAAGAACATCAATAGCAAGGCATTACAAGAAATGGTATTGTATTTCTTGCGTGAACGTATTACTCATAAAAATTTAGAAGTAAAAAATGTAGTAGCGACCAATGTTAACGAATGGTACATTTTTGATGCTCAATTGTTTGATAAACTATTTGCTCAAAACAAAAGCTTAGTTAAACAATTTCAAGACTTTGAAGAAGGTAAACTTTCTGGAAAGAATACTGATTTTTTCTACAAAGAAATTGCCAAACCATATATCGAAACCATAGTAGACAAATTAGAATATACGTATTTTGATTTAGCGTCTTACGACAAGATTTTACGCAATAGCGATAAGTTGGACGATGGGAAGTTGATTGTCCTTTATAAACTATTGTCGCCAGAGCATTTATTGAAATTATCGTTTGCCAATGACAGTAATTCCTTAGATAAAAACTTTTACAACGAATTACTGCATTTAATTGGGTTAACCGAAACCAAAGAAGGCGGAAAAAAACTTATTGAACGCCCTAAAGCTGGACAACGAAATGCAGGTTCTTTATTAGAAAACGTGATTAATCAATTGGATAGTTTGGATAAATTATCCCGTTTACCCAATGTAAAACAATATGGCGACACGCACGAAGAACGCTTGTTTACCGTTGGTTTGGAATTGTGTATAACGTGGGTCAACCGTATTTTGTTTTTGAAATTACTAGAAGCGCAATTGATTAGTTATCACAAGGGCGACAAAAGTTATTCATTTTTGCACAAAGGATTGCTACACGATTATGACAATTTGAATGCATTGTTTTTCATGGTCTTAGCCAAGAAACCTGAAGAGAGAAACGACCGCGTGAAAACCTTGTTTGCCAAAGTGCCTTATTTGAATAGTTCGTTGTTTGAGCCTACCGAGTTAGAACATCAAACCTTGTTTATTGCTGGTTTAGAAGATGATATTCCGTTGCAATTATTAGGTGGAACGGTTATAAAAGATGTCAACGGAAAAAAACTAACGGGCACACATAAAGCCATTGATTATTTCTTTGACTTTTTAGATGCTTATGATTTTGCGAGTGAAGGCAGCGAGGAAATACAAGAAGACAATAAAACCTTAATCAATGCCTCGGTATTGGGATTGATTTTTGAAAAGATTAATGGGTATAAAGATGGTTCGTTTTACACGCCTAGTTTCATTACAATGTACATGTGTAAGGAAACCATTCGCCGTGCGGTGGTGCAAAAGTTTAATGAAACCAAAGGTTGGAACTGCGAAGACTTTGAGGGCTTATATAATAAAATTGAAGACACCCAAGAAGCCAATACCATTATTAACAGCGTAAAAATATGTGACCCTGCTGTGGGTTCAGGACACTTTTTGGTTTCGGCGCTGAATGAAATGATTGCTATTAAACACGATTTAAAAGTATTAGTAGACCGCGAAGGCAAACGCTTGAAAGAATACCAAGTAGATATTGTAAACGATGAGTTAATTGTGACCGATGAAGATGGCTTACCGTTTACCTACAACCCAAAAAGCAAAGAAAGCCAACGCTTGCAAGAAACCTTGTTTCATGAAAAGCAAACCATTATAGAAAACTGTTTGTTTGGGGTAGATATTAACCCGAACTCTGTTAAAATTTGCCGTTTGCGTTTGTGGATTGAGTTGTTGAAAAATGCCTATTACCGCAACGAAATCGAGTTGGAAACCTTACCTAATATTGACATTAACATTAAATGTGGGAACTCGTTGATTGCTCGTTTTGGATTGGATGCCGATTTGAAAGAAGCATTGAAAAAATCTAATAAATCAATAGCGGATTATAAAAATGCTGTAAAAACTTATCATAACGCTTCTTCAAAAGAAGAGAAAAAGGCTATGGAAGAGTTTATATTATCTATTAAGCAAAACTTTTCTTCTGAAATACGTTTGAATGATCCAAGAAGAACAAAGCGTCAAAAACTAGCAAGCGAATTATATCATCGTTTTACGGGAACATTCTTGTTTGAACCTGAAACACCTTATGGACAAACTGAAAAGCAATTAGAGAAACAACGAAAAGCGGAGAAAGAAAAATTAGAAAAGGAAATTGAGAAACTGGATAACGAAATTGAGGAAGTAAAAAATAATAAGATTTACGAACATTCTTTTGAATGGCGCTTTGAGTTTCCTGAAGTATTAAACGATGAAGGCGATTTTGTTGGTTTTGATGTGGTGATTGGAAATCCGCCTTATTTTTCTTTAACTAATGAACCAAGTTTAAACTTGGTTTCAAATAAATATGAAACATTTAACAAAACCGGTGATATTTATTCTTTATTTATAGAATTAAGTAATGAAATAATTAATAGTAAATACTACGCTACTATGATTATTTCAAATAAATGGATGAGAGCTAATTATGGTTATGAGTTACGAGAGTTTTTAAGTTGTAAAACAAATATTATTGAAGTTATTGATTTCGGACAAAATTTAATTTTTGAAAATGCAGTTGTTCATACTAACATTATTACATTTTCAAAAAATAAAGAAAATACAGTAATTAATGCAACAAAGTTTCCTGATAATTATTTTGATCAATTGAATTTTGATATTAAAAATTTTATTATCCAAAATTCAATTAACAAAATTCAATTTAATTCAGGACCTTGGAATATTGTTGAAAACACATTAACTAATATTAACGATAAAGCACTTAAGATTGGAAAAAAACTAAAGGATTGGGATATTGAAATTAATTTTGGAATTAAAACAGGTTATAATGAAGCGTTTATCATAAACGAAGAAGTTAAAAATCAGTTGGAACAATCGAATAATAAAAATTCAGAAATAATTGAACCTATTTTAAGAGGGAGAGATACAAGAAAGTATCATGCGAATTTTTCAAAATTATATCTATTAAACACTCATAATGGATATAAAAACAATTCTGCAATTGATGTTGTAAAAGATTATCCAGATGTATATAATCATCTTTTAAAATTTGAAGAAAAAGCAAAAATCAGAAGTGATAAAGGGAAACATTGGACTAATTTGAGAAATTGCGCTTACATAGATAAATTTAAAAAGTCTAAAATAATTTTTTCAGAAATAGTAAGTGAACCTCAGTTTTATTATGATGTTTATGGCTATTGTCCTGAAGCAACTGTTTTTTTTATTTCTGGTGAAAAATTAAAATTTTTAACAGCATTGTTAAATTCTAAGTTAGTTACTTTTTTGTTCAAAAAGTTTTACATGGGTGGTGAATTAGTTGGTAAAATCAGATATAAAAAAGTATTTCTTGAAAATGTACCAATTGTTGTTCCAGACACAAGTTTAGAAACAAAATTTGAAGACAAAGTCGACCAAATCCTTACTCTCAAAAAAGACAATCCGGTTGCGGATACATCTGCTTTAGAGCGAGAGATAGATTTTATGGTGTATGCGTTGTATGGGTTAAGTGAGGAGGAGATAGAGATTGTGGAAGAATCGTAAATTATGGATATTTCACAAAAAGATTTTATATTATTATTTATTGGAGCTGCTATCAGTTTTATTATTTCTTGGTTGTTTTATGGTTTGCCATATAAATCAATTGCAAGTTATTTTGATAATGAAAACAATACCGCTTATTTCGAAAGTCAAAACGGCTTTAAATTAAAACGCTATGAAAAACGAAACATAAATGAACCATATAAAACTAGAATAAGTTCAAAAGAATTTAAAAAAATAAAACAAGATTTAGTAAGAAGGAGTATTGATTTTTAAAATATAGAAATTTATGGGAGGTTACGGAGGATATGGTAAGCAGAATGATATTATTAAACGTATCATTCAAGAACTTAATAAATTAATCGATGAAATAAATAACATTCAGGAAAATATTTATGGAGAAAAATTATATGTTGAATGGGGTACTACAAGTAAACAAAAAGTAAGCGATTTTATTAATAAGAATCTTGATTCTAACGAAACTTTATTGTTACAATTAGAAAAAATTAATTGTATTGTAATGGCTGAATCGGAATTAATTGAAGCCATTGAAAAATTAGTTCATTTTTGTAATAAGATTAAAGATTTATTAAATAAATCAAAGGATTTGACTGATTTTCATAAATGGGTAGAATTATCAAATTATAAAGAGGAGTTAGATGCACAAAAAAATGAATTAAACATAAAAGTTGAGGAATTAAGCACTTTATTAGATAATGCAAACTCAGTAAATTCTCAATTTGATCAAAAATCAAAAGAAGCATTTAATAAGTTTTTTTTGAATAAAGAAGGTAATAGTTATAGAGAGGCTGAAAGTAATGCGAAAAGTAATGCGAATAAATGGTTAATAGCATCTATAACATTATCTTTTGTATTGATATTTGTTGTTTGTTTTAGGTCAACTATTGTATCTGGACTAATTGGAATTAGACAAGACCTATGTTGTTTAGCAATCCAAGACAAAACAATGTTATACATAGCTTATGGCAAATACATTAGTTCATATGTTTTAATTTATTCTATTTTGATATACGCTTTAAAAGTGAGTGTTAAAAATTATAATGCAAACAAGCATAATGAAATAGTTAACAGAAATAAAAAATTAACATTATCTGTCGCAATAGATTTATCTCGAGAAGGTAATAATCCTGAACTTTTAGATATTGCCGCAAAAGAGTTATTTTCCTCACAACCTACCGGTTATAATAATACCAATGAAGAAAAAAGCACTTCAAACTTTGTGAACAATATTGTAGAAACAGTTTCTAAAAAGGTTTAATGAGATAATTTTCCCCGCTCGTGCGCGAAACGAAGTTCAGCGTAGTTAATACTTTCATTTTAGAAGTATCAATTATAAAAAAAAATAATAATAATAATTTATGTATATAATAAATCAACAAACTAATCGTATAGAGAAAATTGAAAACACTACTTTCAAACATTTGGGTTTTAGGGAGCGTGAACATCTGCAAGAATGGATTGCTAATAATCCTTCTTGTTTAAATGAAGATATTTTAATTATTCAAAAAGAGTTTGATGGTTTTAATGACACTAATGAGCGTTTAGACTTGTTGGCTGTTGATAAACAAGGAAATTTAGTAATAATCGAAAATAAGTTGGATGATACTGGAAAAGATGTTACTTGGCAAGTAATTAAATATGCTTCTTATTGCGCCACTTTAAATTCAACTCAAATAATCGCTATTTTTTCTCAGTATCTGTTAAAAGTTGGAAGCAGTGATACTGCAGAAGAACTACTAACTGAATTTTTAGAAACAGAAGATTTTAGAGAGAAGTTAAACATTGGTAATTCACAACGCATTATGTTAATAGCAGGAGAATTTCGCAAAGAAGTTACTTCATCTGTACTTTGGTTAATGAATTACGGTTTGCGAATTCAATGTTTTAAAACGACACCTTTTAGACTTGGAGAGCAACTTTTCTTAAACATGGAACAAATAATTCCAATTAAGGAAGCTGAGGATTTTGTTATAAGTATGGCAAATAAATCAAGAGAAGAGGTAGGTGTTCAAGAAGAAAACAAAGAACGCCATTTGGTTAGACGCAAATTCTGGTCGGAATATCTAAAAGAAATAAATAAAGTTTCTTCGTTATATCAAAATGTAAGCGCGAGTAAAGATCATTGGTTGAGTGCTGGAAGTGGTATTAGCGGAGTTGCTTATACAAGTGTTAGTACTCGTAATTACATTAGAATTGAATTAGCTATTGTAGGAAAAACCCAAGAAGAAAACAAAGCAGTATTTGATGCTTTATATTTAAAAAAATCAAAAATTGAAGAAGTTTTTGGTTCAGAATTGATTTGGGAAAGATTAGATGATAAAAAAATGAGTAGAATTCATTGTCAAAAAAATGACGTTAGTATTTTTAATGAACAAGAAGATTGGAAAAAAATGTTTGCTTTTATGGTAGATGTTGTTCCACGATTTGAGAGAGCATTTAAAAAACCTATTCAGGAATTGAGTAGAAGATAAACAAGCAAAAAAATGAAATTCGGATTTAGAATTCCCTCTATAACAAAACGAATAGCTGCTCGTACTTCTATAAAACGTGTGGTGCGTCATAATTTAGGTTTGAAGGCTCCAAGAGGTTTGGGCTGGGTTACCAATCCAAAAAAGGCGTTGTATAATAGGGTTTATTCTAGGACAACTAGAGGTTGTATGGTTAGCCTATTGTTTTATGCTGGTGGTTTTTTATTGTTGATTTTGATGGTAATTTTTTAAAAAAAAACAAATGTAAAAGTATTAGTGCCTTTTACTGTTTCACTTATTAAATTGATGAAACAAAAAACAAACAAAAAATAAATTTATTTATATAAAAAAAGAAAGTGAAATGAATAATGAAACTTTTGGAATTACATTTCAATACGCTATTTGTGTAAAGTATAAACTTGAAAATTCTATTTCTTTAGAAAGAGTAGACCCTAATTTACTTGATAATTTTTTAGAATCAAAAATCATTAATAAAATATTTCGCGGCAAAAAACCAGTTCAATATTTGGCTGATACTAAAGAGTATACTACGAAATTTATTAAAAGATGTCCTCATAATTTTCTTTTAGAAAACAACCAAACTTTTTCCGTTAGAACTTTTAAAGGAAGCGGAAAAATGTTTGCTCCAAAAGTAGTCGGACAAGCAGGCGATGAAACTTTTAATCACTTTTTTGGTCATTTATCTAATGAAGAAATCGATAAAACAAATTTCAAAGAATTTTGTATAAATAATATTGATGATATGTTGCCAATAATAGTTGATTACGCATTAATAAGTGACTACAATTGTTGGATTTACATAAACGAAGAATCATTTGACTATGAAATAATTAAAAGAGGGAATTTGCCTGAATTAACTTTTGATTACAAAAATTTTTCTTTTACAAAACCAACAGCAACGGAATGGGTTGAATCAAACACAATAAAGTATAAAGGCAAAACAGTTTTAGAATTACAATTACATTTAAATAGAACAGGTTATAAAATCCGCTTGCATAGAGATAATTTTCCATTATTATTGAAAGTTGAAAAAGCAACTAATAATTCTTTACTTGGTGATACAGCAGAATTAGCAATATGTAATTTGTTTGGTCTTGATTCAGGAACACAAAATGATAGATTAGTAAACAATTCTGATAAAATAATTTTACAAGCGTTTGAAAAACACTATTCTACTTATAAATCTACATTATTTCCTTTAAAACCTACAAAATATTCGGGAACAGAAAAAAGAGAACGTGGCGGACATAGTAAAAGTGGTGTTGACTTTTATCTCGAAAACAACACAACATTATCTGTAAAAACCAATAAATCAAAATCATTCAAAGTTTGTCCGCCTGAAGTGGGACAACCTTCTCCAAAAACATTTGATTTACATTTTTCAAACAAAGGTTGGTATGATGGAAATATGAATGAAGAAAAATTTAGAGTTTTGGTAAAAGACAAAACGAAACTTTCTTTACTTTTAAGAGAATATGTTAAGTTTTTAAATGAATGTGATTTTCTTTTATGGTCATTGTATTTAAACGAAAAAAATATAAGTTCAAAGCTTGTTCGAAAAACTGATTTGGAAAACATAACATTTGAACCAAACCTAATAGATTATTCAAACGATTTTACTGAAAAAAGTAGCGTAACAATAAAATACGGAGAAGATAATTTTTCATTAGGAGAATTTCAAGTTCATTCTGCGAGAAA
>NZ_JBIKJI010000096.1:0-7970 GCF_044361065.1 Flavobacterium sp. | reverse complement strand
ACCAGTTTCTAATGAATTTTTTACTTCTTCCATGAATGATTCTACAGTAGCTTGAACGTCACCTTTTTCAAGACCTAATCTTTCCGAAATTTTTGCTACGATATCTGCTTTCGTCATTTTCTTGCGTGTTAAATTTTATGTGTATTTTTTTGAGTGTGCAAATATATGAATTAAAAAAATACAAATTCAAACATAATGAATTAAAATTTAACCATATAAATGATTTATTTTTACAGCTTTAAATATTTTTATGAATTTTTCAACCAAAATTATCAGTTGGTATCAACAAAATTATAGAGACTTGCCTTGGCGAAATACCAATGATGCCTACAAAATTTGGCTTTCAGAAATTATTTTGCAGCAAACAAGAGTGAGTCAAGGATTGCCGTATTATATAAATTTTGTAACTGCTTTTCCTACCGTAAATGATTTAGCAAATGCCGATGAACAACAAGTTTTGAAGCTTTGGCAAGGACTTGGATATTATTCTCGTGCCAGAAATTTACATTTTACTGCTAAATTAGTTGTAGAAAACCATAAAGGTATTTTTCCAACTACTTACGACAAATTAATAAAATTAAAAGGAATTGGAACATATACTGCGGCAGCAATTGCCTCTTTTTCGGCAAACGAATCGGTTGCGGTTGTAGATGGCAATGTTTTTAGAGTATTATCGCGAGTTTTTAATGTTGATTATGATATTTCTCAAAATTCATCAAAAAAATATTTTATAGAACTGGCTCAAAAATTACTTTCTTCAACAAATCCTAATCTTCACAATCAGGCAATAATGGAATTTGGTGCGTTACAATGTGTGCCTAAAAGTCCAAATTGTTTAGATTGTGTTTTTAACGATAGTTGTGAAGCATACAAACTTAAAATTGTTTCGGAATTACCTGTAAAACTTAAAAAAAACAAGGTTAGCAAACGATATTTGAATTACATATTGGTTCAAGATGCCCTTGGAAACTATATAATGAATAAGCGAACGGGAAACGGAATTTGGAGAAATTTATATGAATTTCCTTGTATGGAATCCGAAAATGAATTGGATGAACAGAATTTGTTTCTTCAATTAAAAGAATTATATAACATTAAGAATTTTCAATATTATGATGCTTTTGATGTATTGCATAAGTTATCGCATCAGCATTTGAATATTAAATTTTACAGAATAGAAACCGAAGAAACATTGAAAAACACCTATACTTTTTCAGAAGTAAAACAATTGCCTGTTCCAATTGTATTGCATAATTTTATAGAAAAAATTGGTATATAAATAATATTTAGTATTTTTGATAAAAACATATAAGCCATGAACGGTACTTTAAACAAGGTTATTTTAATCGGACACTTAGGTGACGAGGTAAAAATGCATTATTTTGATGCTCAAAGTTGTATTGGAAGATTTCCATTAGCGACTAATGAAGTATATATTAACAAATCTACAGGAGAAAAAATAACTTCTACAGAATGGCATAATATAGTAGTGCGAAATAAAGCCGCAGAATTATGTGAAAAATACCTTTCAAAAGGAGATAAAATATATATTGAAGGAAGAATAAAATCACGCCAATGGACAGCTGAAGATGGCACAACAAAATATACTACCGAAATTCAAGTTACAGAATTTACATTCTTAAATACGAAAAAAGATTCAGATTTATCTAAAGCACCAACTTCAAATCCGCCAAGCTCAAAAGATGTGGATTTTGATTCGTTAGATTAAATCTTCTATAGAGAATAGAATATAGAAAATAGATTGTACTTTCTTAAATACACATAAATGAAAATTCGCCTTATTTTTAGCTTACTTTGTCTTTCTTTACTTTCTTGTGGAGATGATAAAATGCCCAAACCAACAGGACAATTAAGCTTGGAATATCCACCAGCAAAATATATGAAATTTTCAAATTCTTGTGGTTTCGATTTCGATAAAAACGAATTGGCAGATGTGAAAGCTACTTCAAATTGCGGATTGGAAATTCATTATCCAAAAATGAAAGCCACTGTGTATTTAACATACAAACCTGTTCAAAGTAATTTAGATAAATTACTAACTGATGCTCAAAAATTAACTTACGAACACGCTATAAAAGCAAACGATATTGCAGAGCAACCCTACATAAATCTGGATAATAAAGTATATGGGATGTTTTATCAAGTGGGAGGCAATGCTGCTACAAATGCTCAATTTTACGCCACAGATAGTACTAAAAATTTCGTTACAGCCAGTATGTATTTTTATTCTAAGCCAAATTTTGATTCTATACTTCCAGCAGCGGATTATATTAAAAATGATATGAGAAAAATTATAGAATCTATTAAATGGAAATAGTTTTTATTTTTTATAAAAATTCATATTAAAAATCTTTTCAATTTATTATATTTGGGACAACTTAACTTAATAATTATCCCTTTGAAAAAGATTTTATTTTTACTTACATTTTTATCCCTTTCTACATTTGCACAAGAAAAAAAATACCAAAGTTTATTTTGGGAAATTTCTGGTAACGGATTAACTAAAAAATCCTATATGTATGGCACGATGCATGTTTCCGACAAGGTTTCTTTTCATTTGTCTGATTCGTTTTTTGAAAAATTAATGGCTTCAGATTTTATTGCTAACGAAAGCGAACCAAATACTTGGACAGAATTGTACGATTTGTATGGATTTTATCAATCTACTCAAACAAGAAGAAATTTCTACACTAATTTTTATACTTCACCTATAGAAAAAGACTATTTATATTCTCTTTTTAGAGGTTCAAATTACAATTTAATTGGATTGTTATCTCGAACTAATCAAGCCAATCAAGAATTTCAAGAGGAAACCTATTTGGACATGTTTATTTATAGAACGGGAAAAAAATATGGTAAAAAGACATTAGGATTAGAAAACGTTAAATCTACTACATTAAATATCGAAAAAGCAGAGGCGGAAATGGATAGAAGCGAAGTAGATGAAAACAAACAAGCTATTTTAAAACTATTAAAAAAACGTTCTTATGCAGAGGTTTTAAGAGATGCATATCGCGAAAAAGATTTAGATTTATTGGATACGCTAAACGTGCTTTCCTCTCCAAAATTATACAACAAAGCCATGCTTTTTGATAGAAATGAAATTATGTCTACAAGTATGGATTCTATTATGAAAACAGGAAGTTTGTTTGCTGCAGTTGGTGCCGCACATTTACCTGGAAAAAACGGAATGATTGAAATGTTACGAAGAAAAGGATATACCGTAACTCCAATATTTTCTGATTATACTGAAAAAGGAAAAAAAATAAAAAAACAAATTGAAGAGTATTTTGTAAAGCCGGTTTTTGAAATAAACACAACAGCAGATGAAATGATTTCTTTGCCTTTGTTTCCTTTGGTTTTAAAAAATGGCGAAAATTTAGAATCTCCAGATTTAGGAAACGGTGGCTATATTAATGTAAAACGTATGTTGCTGAAGGATTTTATTAGCAAAAAAGACGAAAAATTCAATCATAAAACGCTTGATAGTTTATTTTTTGAAAATATTCCAGGTGAAATTTTAGAGAAAAAGACATACCAAGAAAAAAATAATTTTGTGTATGATATCAAAAGCAAAACTAAAACGGGTAAAAACGAAAGATATAGATATTATATAACACCACTTGAAATTATTGCTGTAATTATGAGTGGAGAAGGCGATTATGTTAGAAAATATGAAGATGAGGTATACAATAATATAAAAATTAAATCGTACAAACAGGAGTTGACAACAGTATTGCCAAACAAGCAAAATTTTAAAGTTACGTTACCTTCTTATTGCACAACTGTAGGAAATAAAAAAGACAATAAAAGACTGGAAGATACAGAAATTTATGCCTTTGACGAGCAAGAAAACGCGCATTATTTTGTTATAGAAAGTACGATGATGGATTATGAAAATTTAGAGGATTCTGAATATGAATTGAAAAGAATGCATTATGAATTTTATGCGGTTCACGAGTTGGATTCTATGCAAACAAGCTTTGATAAAAATAAATTTGAAGTTACATCGCAAACAAAATTAAAAGATAAAAATATATATCTAAAATCGGCCTTAAAAGGGAATAAATATTATTTATTGGGAACTGTAAATGCTTCAAAAAATAAGGTTGATGCTTTTTTCAACTCATTCGAAATTACAAAATCAAAAGAAGATATTGTTTATAAAACATTTAAAGATTCTACAGCTCATTTTTCTGTAGAAATTCCGAAACAAGAAAACGAATATTTAGATTTTAAATTTGAAAGAAAAAACAGGTATAAAGAAGATAATAAAACCAATCATTTTGAAGTAAAATACAAATCTTTTGATATTTTTTCGCCAAACAAAAGCAATATACAAATTACGTATTCGCAACCACATAGGTACGAAAGTTATGCCGTTTTAGATTCGCTTTTTAATCAAATTAAGAAAAACATTTCAGTAGATTTTGAATTTAAAAATTATACCGACAGCAATGAATTTAATTATTCTGACAGTGCCGTTGTAGTCGATTCTGTAGCAACAGAAGCCGTTAGCTTTAATTCTGTAGCAAACACTATTGATACAAATGAAAAGGACAAATTTAATCCGTTAGATTATAAATCAACTACTTGGGATAAAACATTGGCATTAACATCGAATCAAAAATTAGATTTGGTAAATGAAAAATTCACTAAAGACGAAGCCAACGATTTTTATGTGTATGAAGTTTTGGCTACAAAACCTAAAAGCACACAAGCTATTAAATATAAAATTGTACTCAAAAAAGGCGAATATTATACGCTCACAACTTTAGTTGATAAAAATTACAATAACGACAACCCTTTTATTGAAAAGATCTTTAATTCATTTAAAGTAGATGATGCTTCTATAACATCAAGAACCTTTTTTGAAAATAAATTCAGCATTTTTGAAGAAGATTTATATAGCGAACACGATAGTATACGCTATTCGGCAATAAAATCATTTAACAATTTAACGATTGAAGAATCGGATTTTTCAAAAATTAAAAATTTATTAGAAAATTTCGAATTTAGAAAAGAAGAAATGGACTTTAAAGGCGATTTGTTTGAAAGCATCGGCGCTTTAAAATCACCAGAAGTACTTCCGTTTTTAGAACAAGCGTATAAAAAACAAGACGTTTCAACACAAACACAATTTTCAATTTTACGTGCTTTGGCTTTACAAAAAAGCAAAGTGGCATATAAAAAAATTGCCGAATTATTAGATTATGATTTACCTATTTCAGAAAGATATGTAATTTCTGGATTGTTTAATTTATTTATGGCAGACCTCGAAAATGCTCAAGTTTTATATCCAAATATTTTAGAATATTATAGTATTAATGAATTTCACGAGCCAATAGTTGAGTTTGTGCAAGTGCTATTAAATTCTGAAAAAGTATCATCAAAAAAACTAAAATCATACAAAAAAATGCTACTTACCAATGCGAAATTAGAATACAAACGATTGGTAAGTTGGAAATTTGAAGATGAAGCCAGTGATGATGATGACGAATATAATTATGATGATGAAAATGTCGCACCTGTAGAAGCTCTAAATAGTTATTTATCTATTTTATATTCATTTAAAAATGAAAAAGATATGCGTCAATTGTATGAGAAAGCAGAAAAATTAAATATTGACGATTTAAATGTAGCTATTGCTAATCGCGAATTAGCCAGAAATAAAAAATTAGATAAACGTGTATTAGATAAATTAATTAGCAATCCAAAAACAAAATATACGGCGTTGCAAATGTTGTATCACAATAAACAAACGGAAGAATTAGCTGCGTTTAGTAAGGATAGTATTGTGATGAATGCCATTCATTATTATGAAGATTTTGATAAAAAAAATGATTCTATTGTGTTGTTGGATGAAAAAATAGTTACACATAACGACAAAAAAATATCGTATTTCTTTTATAAGAAAATTAATATAGAAGCTGATTCGTATGGTAAAAATACTGAAAAGTTAACCGCTATTGCTTTTGTTTATGATGAAAAAAATCAATTAAATCTAAAAGCTTTTAGACGATTTGATGCTGAAAAAATTATTGATGATAAAGAAATTGATCAGAAAATAAAAACGATGATTAATGAATCGCTAAATGACAATCACTTGCGAGTAAATTTTTCAAGTAATCCAGCAGAAGACAATTACGAAGAAGAGGAATATTACGAAGAATAAATGTTAAAAACCAAAAAGGAAATAGTATATATTATTTTGGCGGGTATTTTTATTACCAATGCCATTACTGCCGAACTTATTGGGGGAAAATTAATTCAAATTGGTCCTTTTGTATTAAGTATGGGTATTTTGCCTTGGCCAATCGTATTTATTACTACCGATTTAATTAATGAATATTTTGGTAAGCAAGGTGTGAAAAGGCTGAGTTACATCACAGCAGGTTTAATTGCCTACTGTTTTGTAATTTTGTTTTTTTCGATGAAAATTCCAGAAGCAAAAGGCATCAGTCCGGTTTCTAATGAAGAATTTACTGCTGTATTTGGTCAAAGTAATTTAATTATTGTAGGTTCGATTCTGGCATTTTTAGTGGCACAGTTTTTAGACGTCACGCTTTTTAGTTATTTTAAAAAGAAAACCGGAGAAAAAATGATTTGGTTACGAAGCACAGGTTCTACTGTGATTTCACAATTAATTGATTCTTTTATAGTAGGAGGAATTGCTTTTTATTTACCAGGAATTTGGAATACACAACAATATATAGAATTCTCATTAACGGGGTATTCATTTAAACTAATTATTGCAATTTGCTTGACGCCAATGATATATTTGGGCCATTATTTAATTAATACCTACATCCATAACAACGAAAAACCAATAGTAAATGACTAAGAGACGTTGCGCTTGGTGCGAAAAAACCGATTTATACAAAGAATATCACGATAACGAATGGGGAAAACCTGTTTATGATGATGCTACTTTGTTTGAATTTCTAATTTTAGAAACGTTTCAGGCGGGTTTAAGTTGGTATACCGTCTTAGTAAAACGAGATAATTTTAGAAAAGCATTTGCAGGTTTTGATGTGCAAAAAGTTGCTAAATTTACCGATGCCAAATTGCAAGTTTTAGCTGAAGATGTTGGAATAATAAGAAACAAGTTAAAAATAAAAGCGACAGTAACAAATGCTCAAGCCTTCATAAAAGTGCAAGAAGAATTTGGAAGTTTTTCTAAATATATTTGGGCTTTTGTAGACAACAAATCAATTGATAACCATCCAATAACATTAAGTGAAGTACCAGCAACATCAGAAATTTCGGATAAACTAAGTAAAGACTTAAAAAAACGGGGTTTCAAATTTGTGGGTTCTACAGTTGTTTACGCACATATGCAAGCCACAGGAATGGTAAACGACCACGTTGCAGATTGTTGGGTGAGAGGTTAGTAATCAGTGTTCAGTTTTTAGTATTCAGTAAAAAATAGTATTAAATTAAAATATAAGTATTTACAGTAAATCGTAAATCCCAAATCAAAAATCGTAAATCAAATGGATCCACTTCACGGCATAACATTAAAAACAATACTCGAGAAATTAGTCGAGTATTATGGTTTTGATACCCTTGGCGAATTGATAAAAATAAAATGTTTTAATGAAAATCCTTCTATAAAGTCGAGTTTAACTTTTTTAAGAAAAACTGAATGGGCACGTAAAAAAGTGGAAGAGTTATATGTAAGAAGTTTGAAGAAATTTGATGCGAAGTAAATTTGTGTAAATTTGTGAGAATCTGTATTCAAAATAAAGAAACCTTTGCGATTCTCTGCGTTCCTTTGCGAATCTCTGCGTAACAACTAACTTTTCATAATCGCTAAAAATTCTTCTCTTTCAATTTCTATACAACCTAAACTTTCTAAATGATTATTATGTACTTGGCAATCTAAAAGTTTATAGTTAGCCAATTCTAATTGTTTTGCTAAATGAATAAATGCAACTTTACTGGCA